>CAZCPW010000289.1:0-1522 GCA_964499925.1 uncultured Lachnospiraceae bacterium | reverse complement strand
TTACCGATTTATTGTTTAACATTGCTTTGTAATTTTGATTTATCATACCTGCCTCACCCACACTTCGTAAGGAATTTTGTCAAGAACGGTCTCCGCGGTCTTCTTAAAGCCGGTAGCCGTAAGCAAGCCTTTTGAAGCGGCATTTTCTTTCATGACGAGAGCATTTATGGGCCCAAGTTTTTGACTGTCCGCAAAATCAAGTATAGCTCTTACCGCCTCTTTGGCATAGCCCTGTCTTTGATAATCGCAGCCCACGGCAAATCCGATTTCGTAATTGTCAAAGCCCTCTCTTGCACTGAGTCCCGCTCTTCCTATTACCCTGCCGTCCGACTTTCGAAGTATTGTCCAGACGCCGAAGCCCTGAGTCTCGTATACCTTTTCACGATATTCCTTTAAGTAGCGTTTTTCTTCTTCTTTGTCCGTGTAGAGGCCTTCAGTGTAAAGTGTCATCCGAGGGTCTTGATACATTTCATAGAAAGCATCGATATCGCTCTCAACGGTCTCACGCAGGATGAGTCTTTCCGTTTCCGCCATCATCCAAGGCTCCCCGACTATGCGTTTATATACCCTGTCGAAATATTCGAACTCGGTTTCCTCTGCATCAAGCACGAAGTACTTTGCCCCCGGATATGAATCCATTTCGATTTCGTACTTAATATATATAAGTGCATCGCCGTTAAGCGCCTTGATCTTTTCATAGGAGCTTAAAGAATCAACCACGTAAAGCGTATTCTTTTCAAGCTTTGTAACGCTGTCAGGGCTCACATACAGCACCAAAATGCCCTTGATGAGCATCCGCACGATAAACCTGACACGGGCGCGAAGGTTTTCCGTCAGTATATTTGTTAAAAAAACAATTCTCTTCATTTACAATCCCTTCAAAGTATTTTATCATAAACAGACAGAATTAATCATAAAGAAAGAGGAAATTAAATGAGCAAGAATCCTATAGTTACCATTAAAATGTCAACCGGCGATATCATGAAGATTGAACTTTACCCCGATATCGCTCCTAAGACTGTTGAGAATTTCGTAAGCCTTGTAAACAAGGGTTTCTATGACGGCCTTATCTTCCACCGTGTAATAAACGGTTTCATGATTCAGGGCGGAGATCCCGAAGGCACCGGCATGGGCGGTCCCGGATACTCAATTCCCGGTGAATTTTCACAGAACGGTTTTGAGAACAACTTAAAGCACACCGAAGGCGTTATCTCGATGGCACGCAGCATGGATCCCAATTCCGCAGGAAGCCAGTTCTTTATCATGCACAAGACTTCACCCCATCTTGACGGAAGCTACGCCGCTTTCGGTAAGGTCATCGAAGGTCTTGATGTTGTTGACAAGATTGCAACCGTTAAAACCGACTGGTCCGACAGACCTATGGAAGACCAGATTATGGAAAAAGTAACTGTAGAAGCTTAATTTAAGCTTCCAAAATAGTTTTATTAAGCCCTGTCCTAATTATTTAGGCAGGGCTTTGTTCATAATTTGTTCATAATTTGTTTTAGAATTATTCAATAAA
>CAZCPW010000288.1:0-1524 GCA_964499925.1 uncultured Lachnospiraceae bacterium | reverse complement strand
CGATAACCTTTCCGGTCAGATAATCGATTACCTCCGGATTGTTCATGTCAAAGAACCGACGTTCATTGGTGGTAATCGGGTAGCCGTCGCGCTTAAGGAGCAGATCCTCACGCTCGTTGAAGATATGAGAGTCGCAGCCCACATTGTCTATTTCAAACCAGAGTCCGGGTTTCATACCGGCAGCCTTGATGTCATCACTTACAGCCTTGAGACTATCAGGGAAAAGCTTGTCGGACGGGACATAGTCGCCCATGCTGCGTCCCCAATTCTTACCTTCTTCAACATACCAGCCGCAGTCGACCACGAAATAATCAAGCCCTTTTCCCTTTACGGCATTAAGGATTCCTTTGATATTTTCATGGCTCGGAAGACCCCAGGTCGTGCAATATTCATTGAACATGATAGGCAGGCTTTGTTCACACTTAGGACCTGCATTTACAAACTTTTGGCCGAATTCTGTGATTCTTTGCGAAGCATAGTCTATAAGGGATTCACATCCTTCGGGCTTTGAGCAAACCGTTAATATAGCGGATGGGGTCTCAAAGGAAGCACCGGGATCAAGATTCTTCATCCAGTGTCCGAACTCTCTGTCTGCCAAACCTCCTGAAACCGCAAGTTCGTCATCTCGGCGGTAAAATTCCATTTCCCAGGAGCTTTCAACAGCAAGTGCAGCAGCCCAGATTACGTTATTTTTATAGTCTTCAACGGCTCCAAAGGGAAAGTACCCCTTTACCGGCATGGAGCCGACAGCTCCATATCGAACGGAATTTACGTGCCAGTTAGTCCAGGGAGTTTCAAGCTGAAGATCTTCAATCGGTTCCGTCACAAGGCGTCCTTCCTGACTCCATTTGCTGCGGATTCTGTGAACCTTCAGGCATTCGGGAGCATCTTCTTTTTCAAAGGGAGTTATAAATCCAATTGAAAAGCTTGAAAGATACTCAAGAGTGATTTTTTCTTTCGAGCGATTTTCTACCGTGACGTGACAGGAAAGAGCAAATTCGCCCTTGTCAAATTCGAGTGTATGGATAAAGAAATGGTCTCTTTCATCGGTGAGAGTGGTAACAATGGTTTCGTGATTTCCGTTTACGGAGTACTTTTGATCTGAATATTTAAGCTTTTCAACAGTCTCGCTGTTACGCATGGTGGTGCCGCCCGAGTAGGTGCCGGGATAATGATCGCCAACGAGCTTAGTCTGGATGAGACTTTCACCGCGCGTACATTTACTTGACAGCCAGTTTTCAGGTAAGTCCTGTTCTTTTTCCGTGGGAACAAGAACGAGTTCTACCTGCTTATTTTCATTGAGGAGATAATATGCCGCCATGTCGTTAAATTCAAAGCGGCTTAAGATTTCAAGTTTGATTCCTCCGTCCATAGAAGACCTCCGATTTAAGAAAATGATGGTTTTAAACCGCTTTTATTCTACCACAGGCGGAGTCGGAGATTAAAGAATGTATCAGTTTTTATTTATCAATTTAAGGAGATAAGGAATCTCAGCTTCAAAGTTGACGGCATAGTTTACCCTTT
>CAZCPW010000287.1:0-1538 GCA_964499925.1 uncultured Lachnospiraceae bacterium | reverse complement strand
TTACGCTTCATTCGTGGAATCCGGACGGAAGCTCGACTATGCCGTGGCTTTATCCAAAGCTGATTCCGACAGTCAAGAGACTGTTTGATTTGAGGGAAAGTTTTGTTCCGTATCTTTACAACGAAACATACAGGAGCATGCTCACACACGATCCGATCATCTACCCTGTGTTCTTTAAGTTTCCGGAGTACGATTGCGAGAGCGATTTGTTCTTTTTCGGTGATTCCATACTTGCCTGCCCCGTATTTGATAAAGGGGTTGACAGCATAACTGTCAAGCTCCCGAAGAATAACGGCGGTTGGTACTTTGACGGTAAGCGCTACGAGGGCGAAAATGTCATGCCGGCTACACTTACAGGTCTTCCGGTGTGGTTTCACAAGGGCGGAAGCGTGTTCGCGACGGACGAAGACGGAATTCTGGATTTTGAAGTATTCACCCTGGATGAGGGCGAGTTTGAATATACGTATTTAAACGACGACGGAGTCAGCAATTTTGACGAAGCAAATCCACCCGTTATCAAGTTAAAGGTCATTTGCGAAAAAGAAAAGATTTACGTTCTTTATTCAACCGACACTTGTCCGCTTCTTCACGTAGTCGACAGCAGGAAAAGATTCGTTGAAACAAGGCATTGGGAGTTATAGTAAAAACGGAGGTACATATGGGAGAAAGCAATTTAAGCTATATAGACCGTACGAGCGGTCTGAAGGGGAAGGATTACGTAGGTTATGCGCTCGGCGATGCCGCAGGGTGTTTGGTGTTCAGTCTGGTTACTTCGATTTTGCAGAAGTACTATACGGATGTCTTTAATTTAAGCCCGTTGTTTATCATGTTCATGTTCATCGGAGCTCGCATCTGGGATGCCATTAATGATCCCATGATGGGACGCATTTGTGATACCGTGAAGGCCGGAAAGTCGGGCAGGTATAAGAGATGGTTTCTTTATATTGCCGCGCCGCTCGGAATTGCGACAATCCTTATGTTTATAAAGTGGCCCGGGCTTGGCGGAAACGTAAACTACATAGGCACCTGCGTTTATGCGACCGTGACTTATGTACTGTTCGGAATGTGCTACACGGTTTTGCAGATTCCCTACGGTTCGCTTGCGTCCGTTGTTACGACGAGCGAGAGAGAAAGAAACAAACTTTCCGTCTACAGGGCAATCGGCGCCGCACTCGGAAGCATTCCGGTATTCGTGCTTACTTCCTTTATCTATTCGGACAGAATCGACGAAACCGGCGCGAAAGTAATCGGCGAAAACGGCAAGGTAATCACCGATATGCAGTATACGCCCGTTATAATCGGTGTTACCGTGATGGCAATTTGTTCATCACTCCTTTTGGTGCTCACTTATTTTCTCAATAAAGAACGTGTCATTGCAAAGCCAAAGGAAAAAGAAAAAGGCGCTGCCAAGAAGTCGATTTTCTCACTCTTCAAGAGTAAGGCTTTTATCGGCATCAGCCTGACGGCAATGCTCCTTTTGGCGGGTCAGATGTTCACACAGAGCTTCTATCTGTATCTTTTCAATGATTATTTCAACG
>CAZCPW010000286.1:0-1546 GCA_964499925.1 uncultured Lachnospiraceae bacterium | reverse complement strand
CCTGTGGGTTTGTAGTAAAATGTCCCCATTGCGATGTTTCTTTATCCCTTCACAGAGATAACAGCATGGTATGCCATTACTGCGGCTACAGGATGCCTTCCGTGAAGGTTTGCCCCGAATGCGGTTCCAAGTATATTTCGGGCTTCAGAGCCGGTACGGAACAGGTCGAGGAAACCGTTAAAATGCTTTACCCGGGCGTCAGGACCTTGCGAATGGACGCAGATACCACGTCGCAAAAAGAAAGTTACGAAAAAATCATTTCTTCTTTTATGGATCATGAGGCGGATATCTTAATCGGCACCCAGATGATAGTAAAGGGACATGATTTTAAGAATGTAACCTTAGTCGGAGTCCTTGCAGCAGATATGTCGCTTTTTCAGGCAGACTTCAGATCACCGGAGAAAACTTTCCAGCTTCTGACGCAAGCCGCGGGAAGGGCAGGCAGGGGCGAAAAGCCGGGGAGCGTGGTAATTCAGACTTACAAGCCCGAACATTATGCGATTACGCATGCCGTCAATCAGGATTATGAGGGCTTTTACGAAGAAGAAATCGGCTATAGGGATTTAATGGATTATCCGCCGGTGGCACATATGCTTCATGTGCTCGTCACGGGAGGCAATGAGGAAAGCGCAAAAAAGCTGTCCGAAAGCTTGGTTAATGCGGTGAGAAGCGAATTCAAGGCATTGGTAATAGGACCGGCACCGGCTTCGATAGCAAAGCTTAAGGATATATACAGATTCGGTTTTTATATAAAGAACAGCGATTATGATAAGCTTGTGGAGATAAAGGATTTTCTTGAAAGGATGCTTTTCGAAAGAAAGCAGTTTAAGGAAAGCGTATTCTTTGATTTTGATCCGCAGAATTCATTGTAATAGGGAGGCAAGTATGGCACTTAGAAAAATACGTGAGATGGGAGACCCGTGTCTTACAAAGGTTTGCAAGGAAGTAATTGCAATGACTCCGCGTACAAGATTTTTAATCGAGGACATGATTGAAACCATGTATGAGGCAAACGGAGTCGGACTTGCGGCCTGTCAGGTAGGAGTCTTAAAAAGAATAGTGGTAATAGATACCACGGGTGAGGATTTGATCGTTTTAATCAATCCCGAAATCATAGAGACAAGCGGAGAGCAGGAAGGCTATGAAGGCTGTCTTTCGCTTCCCGGAAAAAGCGGTATTGTAAAGAGACCCAACCATGTAAAGGTTAAGGCCTTGGATGAAAACATGCAGCCCTTTGTGCTTGAAGGCGAAGAACTTTTGGCAAGGGCAATCTGCCACGAGGTAGAGCACCTTGACGGGCATATGTATGTCGAGAAGGTTATAGGTTCTCTAGTCGACAACTCGGAGCTTGAAAAAGAAGACTGAGTGTAAGCTCTTTACTCGGAGGCATTTGATGAAGATAGTTTTTATGGGTACGCCGAAGTTTTCCGCTGCGATTTTGCAGGCACTTATCGATGCGGGGCACGAAATAACGGCCGTTATCACACAACCGGACAAGCCAAAAGGCAGAGGAAAAGCCTTAAGCATTTCCGAAGTTAAAGAACTG
>CAZCPW010000285.1:0-1578 GCA_964499925.1 uncultured Lachnospiraceae bacterium | reverse complement strand
TATTCTTAAGCCCGTAAACGATCCGGGACCTTTTGAAATGGCTATGGCATCAACCATGGACAAATCAAGCTCCGCCATCCTCGATATTTCGTCAAGCATGGGAAGAAGCGTCTGAGAATGAGTTTTTTTGTAATTTACAAAGTATTCGGCTGTGAGCTTGTCATCTTCAAGAATTGCAACCGACGCACTAAGTCCCGAACTGTCTATCCCGATAATCTTCATCTATGAAAACTCCGTAACAAAAATTTCTCTGTAATCAAAGCCCTTTTCGGGATTTTTCTTTATCTCGATGCGGGTATGTTTCTTCGGAATGATGTCCTTTATGAGGTCCGCCCATTCTATAAAGGTCACTCCGTCCCCGTATACATACTCGTCAAAGCCGATTTCGTCCATTTCGGACTCATCGGAAATCCTGTATACATCGAAGTGATAGAAAGGCAGGCGTCCCTCGTCATAAACCTGCAAGATTGTAAATGTAGGGCTATTTACAGGTTCATCAATTCCGAGTCCCTTGGCAACACCCTGTGTGAGCACGGTCTTTCCGACTCCGAGGTCTCCGATAAGGGTATAGACGGAGCCTGCCTCCGCCTTTTTACCTATCTCAACTCCGAGTTCATATGTTTCTTTATAACTGAAGGTTTCAAATTTCATATGTCAATCAATCTTTATCAAGGCGCATGGTGAGTCCGATACGTTTCTTTACCGGATCGACCTCAAGCACCTTTACATCCACTATGTCTCCGACGGAAACGGCATCCAGGGGATGCTTTATAAATCTGTCGGTAATTCTCGAAATGTGTACAAGACCATCCTGATGAACGCCGATATCGACAAAGGCGCCGAAATCAATTACGTTTCTGACGGTTCCCTTTAAGATCATGCCGGGCTTTAAATCCTTTATGTCAAGGACGTCACTTCTTAAAATCGGAGCGGGCATATCGCTTCTCGGGTCACGAGCGGGCTTTTCAAGTTCCTTTAAGATATCCTCAAGCGTAATCTCACCGATTCCGAGTTCTTCAGCGGTTTTCTTTTTGTCCTTAACCTTTGACGCAAGGCCTGTAACGGTAGGCTTCATGGGTTCAGGCTTACTTTCCGCAATTGTATTTCCCTGTAAGGCTTTTGCAAGGGCGGCACCCATTGCGGTGTTTGTATTCCTGACTACGACTTTTTTATCCTTGGGTTTATCCTTAACTGCAGGCCTTGCGACAGGTTTGTTTTTGCTTTCCTTCCAGCCCTTCTTAACATCATCCATTGTGAGGTTAAGCTTTTCCAAAAGTTTCATGGCAGCATCATAAGATTCGGGATGCACGCTCGTCTCATCAAGCGGATTGTCACCGTCTAAGATTCTCATAAAGCCCGCGCACTGCTCGTATGCCTTGGGTCCTAACTTCGGAACAGACAAAAGTTCGGCACGGGACTTAAATCTTCCGTGAGCTTCCCTGTATTCTACGATGTTCTTTGCGATTACCTTTGTAACACCGGATATATACTCAAGTAAAGGAGCGGAGGCTGTATTCAAATCGACTCCGACCTTATTTACGCAGTCTTCGACAACGCCCGACAAAGCCTGTGAAAGCT
>CAZCPW010000284.1:0-1585 GCA_964499925.1 uncultured Lachnospiraceae bacterium | reverse complement strand
CCGAGATTCTGTATGATTTCGTCTCCGAGGACTATACCCTTACTGTCGCTTAATTTGTGAAAATCATCGATATCAAGGAGCAGAACGCTTACAATCGTGTTTGCTTCTTTTGCTTTTTCCACGAATTCCTTGAGTTTGGAAATAAAATAATTACGGTTATAAAGATTCGTCAGATAATCATAATAGGCAAGAAAAGTAAGCTCGTCGTTCTGAATCTTATTTTTCGTAACATTTGTAAATGAAATAACCTTGCTCTTTGGAGCATAAAAAGAATCATACTCGACCTTGCAGGTTACATTTACCCAGGTAACCTCGTCCTTAAGCCTGAAATTAAGGCTTTCGGTTTCTTTTTTTTCATTTTCAATATATAAAAGACGTCTTAATTTCTCGGCATCATCATCAAAGAAAGCATCCGAAAGCTTATAAAGCTCATTTGGATCGTTAATCGAAAAATCAAAGAAAGCACTGACAGACCCTGCGGCTTCAACCGTATTTGTATCCAAATCAACATACAAAAAAGCCGAACCCGTAGAGTCTATGATGTGCTTATCCATTTCAAGATATTTTTCAAGCTTCTGATTTTTAGCCGTTAAAAGGTCAACCTGATAACGCAAATCACTCATAGTGTAACTGTCCCCGAAATCAATACATTAGTTTTTCTTTGTAATATAACCCTGAGCTTTTAAAAGCTCTGCACAAAGAACCGCACCGCCTGCAGCACCTCTTACGGTATTGTGTGAAAGGCCTACAAACTTGTAATCGTAAACGCTGTCCTCACGGATACGTCCGATTGAGATTCCCATACCGTTTTCGTAATTTACATCCAAAGCAACCTGGGGACGGTTGTCATCCTCAAGGTACTGGATAAAGTTCTTAGGAGCACTGGGAAGATTCAATTCCTGAGGAGCACCCTTTGCGCTTCTCAACTTCTCGATAAGCTGTTCCTTGGTGGGTTTCTTTCTGAATTTAACAAATACGGCAGCAGTATGACCGTTTAATACGGGAACTCTGATACACTGCGAAGTGATTACAAGGCCTTCCTTCTTGATGATTTCGCCGTCCTTAAGAGTACCGAGCACTCTCAAAGGCTCCTGCTCACTCTTTTCTTCTTCACCGCCGATATAGGGGATGATGTTTCCTATCATCTCGGGCCAATCCTTGAAGGTCTTACCTGCACCGGAAATTGCCTGATATGTGGTAGCAACTACCTCGTAAGGCTCAAATTCGCTCCATGCCCAAAGCGCGGGAGTATAGCTCTGAATACTGCAGTTAGGCTTAACTGCGATAAAGCCTCTCTTGGTACCGAGTCTTTTCTTCTGAGTCTCAATAAGTGCCGTATGATTTGAATTGATCTCAGGCACGATCATGGGAACGTCTTTTGTCCATCTGTGTGCGGAATTGTTTGAAACAACGGGAGTTTCCGTCTTTGCGTACTCTTCCTCGATTGCCTTGATTTCTTCCTTTGTCATGTCAACGGCGGAAAAACAAAAATCAACTTCAGCCGCAACGCTCTTAACATCGGTAACGTCCTTAACAATGATTTTCTTTACCGCTTCCGGCATGGGAGTGTCCATCTTCCAACGAT
>CAZCPW010000283.1:0-1592 GCA_964499925.1 uncultured Lachnospiraceae bacterium | reverse complement strand
AATTAATTTCTTCAATGCTCAATCCGTTAAGATTGGTGTTGAGCAAAAGATTAAGCGTTAAAATTGCTTCATCCGTAAGCTCGCCTTCGGTCGGAATGATGTGGTTCTTGATCACGTTTCCTTCGGTAACTATTACCGCAAGCAGCTGACTTGCATTTACCCTCGAAAGCTGGATGAATTTAAGCTTGTTGTGGTTGTAGGCAGGTGCGGATACCAATGTTGCGTAATTGGTATTTGTTGCCAAAACCTTCGATACCTGCTTCAGAAGCTCGTCGACCTTTTCTTCTTTTTGAAGAAGGAATTCTTTCATGTCGTCGACTTCTTTGGTCTTTTCTTCAAGCATCTTGTCAACGTAGAGTCTGTAGCCCTTGTCGGAAGGGATACGACCCGCCGAGGTATGCGGCTGAACTATGTAGCCCATCTCCTCGAGGTCTGCCATCTCGTTTCGAATGGTTGCGGAACTTAAGTTTAAATCCGTGTACTTCGAAATCGTACGGCTGCCTACCGGTTCGCCGGTTTCAAGGTAATTACGAACAACTGCCTGTAAAATTTTTATCTTTCTTTCATCGAGTTCCAACTTATCACCATTTCTTTCAGAGGGCCCTCTCCGTCCTCGCTTCGCTCGGACACCTCTCCCAAAGGGAGCGGCAAGTACATCCCCGGTACCGGCTTGTTAGCACTCGATGTGTTTGAGTGCTAACATCTATTGATAAGATATACCCACTTATGATAAATGTCAACATATTTGAATTATAAAAAAAATATAAAACCAATACATAATTTTCACGGCCTGTGCGCTCTTACAATTCTGCTTAAATAGAGTTTCGCTTGCGAAACTCTCGCGCCGAACGCGGTCGCCTTGGCGACATATACATCTTTCGCGAGTGCGCATCGTTGGCACGTAGTGCCTTTTTAACTATATAGGGATTTACATTGCAATTTCCTATATAGTTAAAAAAGGATGCCCCTTTTCGAAGGCATCCTCTCTTTCTACTTATTCAGATATTCCATCAGTGCGTCATACTGCTTCTTTGCTTCCTCGTAGCCCTCGTCGTAGAGCTTTAGAAGTTTTTCTTTATCCTTCTCGGTACGACTGATTTCAAGGTCGTGCTCGGGTCTTATTAAGAAAATCTTTCCCTCCGCAGCTTCTTTTTCCACATAATCAAGGCACTCGTTGTAGGCGATGTATCTGTTCTTTATGAGCTCGTAAACCTTGGGATAACGTAAATACTTTACCTTAATCGCAGCAAGCATTTTCTTGCTCTCGGGCTTGCGTCTGAAGCCTATGGGCTTTGTCATTACGACAACGTTTTTGACGTTGCCGGCTCTTTCGCTTTCCTTTATCGGAATCGAATCGGAAACTCCGCCGTCAAGGTAAGGCCGGCCTTTGATGTGAACGATTTTTGAGATTAAAGGAAGCGAGCTCGAAGCCCTCAAGTAGTCCACCTGGCTGTAGGCATCCTCTATCTTTACATACTCGGGCTCACCGGTCCTAATGTTGGTAACAACCGCATAGGCGTTGCCGGTGAACTCCCTGTACTTGTCGTAGTCGAAAGGATTGATGTAATTCGGTATCAGGTCAAAGCTTACAT
>CAZCPW010000282.1:0-1602 GCA_964499925.1 uncultured Lachnospiraceae bacterium | reverse complement strand
ATAATCGTAACCGCATCTTTAATTTCTATCGTGGCGGGATTTTCACCGTTCTTAAGTGCCTCGTTAAAATCTTCTTCGGACATACAGCCCGAAAGAACGGACATATAGTCGGAATACTTTTCCACATCTGTCTGCGCAGCAGTAGCCTTTACTTTTTCAACCGATTCCTTTGTGCCGTCATAGGTGTTGTTGTCCGTATAAGACTTGGCAATCCCGGTTGAATCCGGAACAATGCTTCCCAAACTTTCCGTCTTCGAAGCGGTTGTTTCCTGAGCTTTATTTAAAGATTGAATGTTATCAAAGGTTATTCGCATAATTTTCCCTGCTTTTTTGAAAAAATAAAAGATAAGCTGCACGCTTACCTTTTATTTCGGCATATTTAACCGTAATCTTTAATTAATATTTAAACACAAGAGCTGAATAAGCAGGGATATCAAGTGTTATTGAATAATCCTTGTAATCGCAATTTTCCTTTACTGCGGTAACTTCTTTTACAACCGCCTTTCCGTTTCCGCCGAAGCGTTCATCGTCACTGTTTAAAATGAGGCTGTACTTTCCGCTCTTTACGACTCCGAGCTTGTAATCCTTCCAATCCATCGGAGTGAAGTTTATCACGAACAAAAGGCATCTTGCATCATCTTCGCAGCGTCTGATAAAGGAAAACGTACTCCTGTCCTTGTCATCCGCATTCATCCACTCGAAGCCCTTCCAGCTGTTATCCTCTCTGTAAAGGCACGGATATTCGCGATATATCTTTAACAGTTCGCAGACAAAATCCTTAAGTCCGCGATTTAAAGGATTTGCAAGCATGTACCAGTCAAGCTCACGCTCCTCGCTCCATTCTCTTTCCTGTCCGAAATCCTGTCCCATGAAAAGAAGCTTTTTGCCGCAATGTCCGAACATAAAAGCATAACCGGCACGTAAGTTTGCATATTTATCAACCTTGTATCCGGGCATCTTCTCAACCATGGAGCACTTTAAATGAACGACCTCGTCGTGTGAAAGCGGTAAAATATAATTTTCATACTCATTGTAGCTCATGGCAAAGGTCATGCTGTAATGATTGTCTTTTCTGAAATACGGATCAAGCTTCATGTACTCGCAGAAATCGTGCATCCAACCCATATTCCATTTGTATGAAAATCCCAAGCCGTCCTCTTCGACAGGACCCGTTACTTTCGGCCAGGCGGTTGACTCCTCGGCAATGGTCATAAAGCCCGGGTAAGCTTTGTGTACGATGGAGTTTAAATGCTTAAAGAACTCGATTGCCTCAAGATTCTTATTTCCGCCGTACTTGTTCGCTACCCACTGTCCGTCCTTCTTGCCGTAGTCCAGATAAAGCATCGATGCTACCGCATCAACCCTTATGCCGTCGATGTGATACATTTCTATCCAATAGAAAACATTGGCAATCAGGAAATTTATGACTTCATTTTTTGAGTAATTGAAAATCTTTGTACCCCATTCGGGATGTTCGCCAAGCCTCGGATCGGGATGCTCGAAAACAGCTTCACCGTCAAAATCGGCAAGACCGTGAGCATCCTTTGCAAAGTGCGCGGGAACCCAGTCAAGAATCACGCCGATTCCGTTTTTATGAAGCTC
>CAZCPW010000281.1:0-1609 GCA_964499925.1 uncultured Lachnospiraceae bacterium | reverse complement strand
AAAAACCCGGATGTTGCTATTGCCGCTTTGGCATACTTGGTGTTTTCGTAAATCTGTGTCTTAAAGCTTGGGTCAAGCTTAACGTCCTTTATCGCCTTTATATCCTCATTGAGTGTCTTTGTCAGTTCTCCCAAGAGTACTGTATCGACATCGGGAGCCTTTTGTTCCATCATCTTGTCGGTCAGACCCTTGATGGCATAGGAAGCCCCCACGTAGCGATATCCGAGATCATTATTGGTATCTAAGAAAGCTTCACTGCTTGCATTCCTAACGCGTTCATAGTTGTCCTTTCTGGAAACAATCCGATGTGACAACGTATAAGCTTCATCGGGATGCTTTAAATAGTCAAGCACAAGGTCGATACGATTGCTCTTTGCCAAGGCATATTCTTTTTCAAAATCCTCATTGAACATGTAAGCGGCTTTGACACGATTCAAGTTCATGCCGCTGTATGGTGCGATGTATCCCGCAATTTCGCGTGAAGCCTTTGAGAGATTGAAGTCATCCTTTTTAGGATTATCTGCTCTTGACTCTCCGAACATATCCTTGATATTGTCTTTACAGTCACTTAGAATCTTGCTTTCTTTCGTAGCAGGGAGCAGGCTGCGAATTGCATCGCGAAGGTTCTTTGCCGCAGCAACTCTTGAGGCGCCGAAGAGTCCCGTGGGACCGTCTTCCTTGTATACGAGGTAAGCATTGACCTTCCAGGATACATCCCTTAGCTCAGAACGAATGCGCTTAAGCGCCGCCTTGTCTTCAAACTTGTTGAGATCGGCTTTCTTTATGTTGCCAATAATCGAGATTGCGGCGTCAAGAGCATTTTGCATTTCTTTAAATTCCTGAGAACTCTTCTGGAAGAAATGATCCGATGCAAGCAATTCTTCACGACAGCTGATAAGCTTATAAAAAGCCTTGTCTCTGAATTCGACAGTGCTTTCCGAAAGTGTGAAACGCTCTTCCATCATCTTTTCAAAATTGCCTTCTTCAGGTGCTGTCTTACTGAAATCTCGAATTGCCTCTAAACGTTCTGCAAGTACCTTGTCCATGTTCAGAGAGCCGACCTTATAATATGCCTCATCAAAGATTGCATTTTCGCCTTTTGTAAGTCCGGGTGCAAGTATTGTATCCAATTCCCTCAAAGTTTCCGTAAATCGCCTTCGGTTTCTGTCTTGTCGGTTTACCCCCATAAAAGCGGGGCCAAAAACGTTCTTATCATAACCGTCACATTCCTGTAATGACTTAATTTTTTCCCTGACATTCTCAAGACTTACGCCCTCAGGAAGGGTAAGACGATTTTCATTCACCAAGCCCGAAACAGCATCCATGGTATCGTCCAATTCTTTTTCATCTGCTTCTGTTCTGAGATTGACCGGTTCGGCATTAATGTGCACATATACCGACGCAAAATCCAATGATTTAGGATCAGCTTTCTGCCTGAGAAGGTACCAAATCTTCTCACAAAGAAAATCGTAAAAACGATCCATGAATGATTTGTAACTTTCTCTGTCCGTGAAATACGGCTCATCTTTAGGTCCTTCAGTGAATTCATTTAAATATCCACTTAGAGTCCTGTCTTTTTTGAAGTGTTCATTCAGAGTGGAATACAACT
>CAZCPW010000280.1:0-1622 GCA_964499925.1 uncultured Lachnospiraceae bacterium | reverse complement strand
TTGCCCCGATTTCCGGAATTGCCTTACTGAGTGCCGTGATGGCGGCTTCTCTGGTCTCCATTGTTTCACGCTCTTCTTTGTAACGGTTACACAAAATAACCGCATAGTCCAAAGAAAGGGCCAACTGCAAAATACTTGTGACTGAATTTGATACGAAAGAAATGGTACCCATTAAGAAGTTGGTACCCATATTTAATACCATCGCAGATCCGAAGGTTAAGATCAAAACAGGAACTTCGGCATAGGTGGTACTGGTAAGCGTCAGGACGATTACTACTATGACTGCAACATAGATGATGATAACCGAAACTTCCCGGTCGATTATCTCAGCCTGCTGGTTACCCAAATCGGTAACGACATAGGTGTCATACTCATTTAAATGTTCCTCTACCTCGTTTAACACGGTAAGACAGGTATCGTCATCCTCGGAATAATCAAAGGTGATACTGTAGAGTGCGCTTAAATCCGCATAATGTGCATCGGTATCATCAAAATCGATACCCTGAACTCCGTCGATTTCAACGAGTTCATCATAAAGATCTTCGGCTTCACTGTAGGTGACATTTTCGACCATTATGTCGGCCGTACCGAAGGTTGTGAATTCTTCCTCCATGATGTCCAGGGCTTTTCTGGTGCTCGAATCATCAGGAAGATATGCAGACAGGGAATTTTCAACAGATACCCAGTTCTTTGCAATCAGGGAAAAGATTACTCCGATGATTACCACCAAGAATACCAGGTTTCTTTTGTCTACGATGAAGGTTGAGACCTTCACCATAAGATTCTCATCAGCTGCTTTTTCAGGCTTTGCCATTGGTGTTTCCTCCCGCCTCTGTAATAAACTCATAATTTTCGGAAATATGTTACCACTTTAAAATTACACAAGTGCTAAAAATGTCTAAAAAAACTATTAAAAAAGGAAAGTGCCTTATTTCACACTTTCCTTTACAATTCTATTTCATCAATTTCAGAAGATCCTCGTAGGTTTCTCTTCTTCTGATAAGCTTTACTTTGCCGTCCTTTTCTATCATCACCTCCGCGGGTCTTAACCTTGAGTTGTAATTTGAGCACATGCTGTAACCGTAGGCTCCCGCATCAAGTACCGCACAGAGATCGTCTTTCTTTATCGTCGGTAACATTCTGTCCTTTGCAAGCAAATCTCCCGACTCGCAGATATTTCCGCAAACCGTAACTTCGGAAAGTTCGTCTCTTGATACTACCTTGCCGTTTCTGATGACTTCAATATCGTGCCAGGAATCATACATCGAAGGACGAACGAGTACATTCATGCCGATATCGGTGCCTGCGTACTTCTTTCCGGCATTTTCCTTGACCGCATTGACGCGTCCCAAAAGCACAACCCCTTCCGCAACGCAGAATCTTCCGGGTTCCGACTTAAACATAACCGGTTTTTTGTAACTTTCTACAAAATAATCAAGAATCTTCTCAAGTCTTTCTTTAAACTCTTCCATCGGATAGTCGGCTTCGTCATCCTCAAGCTTGTGATACGGTATTCCGTAGCCCCCACCGAAGTCGATGAATTCAAGATTCTTGAAGCCAAGGGCGATTCGAAGGAGATTGTCTACCGCCTGAAGGTACGGCTCGGGTTTCATAAAGCCGGA
>CAZCPW010000279.1:0-1641 GCA_964499925.1 uncultured Lachnospiraceae bacterium | reverse complement strand
TTTAGATTTTTTTTAGACTATGCTTATTGCTAAGGTAGGGCGGTTTCATTATAATGTAACTATTCAGAGCCATGCAAATTTGCAGTCTGTGGATGCTTGCATCCGTACAGAACTGCAAATTTATATGGCGAGATACCCACATGAGTAAAACGTTAGCTGCGTAAGCAGCGGTTTTACGAATGCGGTCTGAATAGTTACATTACAAATCACAATATTCAAGCGAGGACATCATGCCCGACAACAATCCTAACAATCAAAATAAACCGACAGATCCCAGGGGACCGCGTATAGCACCCATGCTTATCGCAGTCCTGGTGATTCTTTTAATAGTCAGCTATTTCTCAAAGGCGCTGACAACGGCGACCAATAAAGAAATTACCTACAACGAATTCGTGGAAATGCTTGAAAACGGCACCGTTGAAAGCGTTTATGTAACCGACGATCAGATTACGATTACACCGAAGGAAGAGAATACCGACAACGGAAACTACATGCGCAGCCAGGTAATCACCTACCGCACCGGTCTTCTCGAAGACAAGGACGCACTTGCCGAAAGGCTTCTGGCAGCAGGCGTTGAGGTGAGTCGTGAAATTCCGGACAATTCAAGCTGGCTTATTTCCGTTATCCTGACATACATTCTTCCCGTATTGCTTTTCTTTGTACTCATCAGCTTCCTTTCACGGAAGATGGGTTCATCGGGCGGCTTCATGGGCGGAGTCGGCAAGTCAAATGCAAAGGTCTATGTGCAAAAAGAAACCGGCGTTACCTTCAAGGATGTAGCAGGTGAAGACGAGGCCAAGGAAAGTCTTGTCGAAGTCGTTGACTTCCTTCACAATCCAGGAAGATACGTAAAAATCGGTGCAAAGCTCCCTAAGGGTGCTCTTTTAGTCGGACCTCCCGGAACAGGTAAGACCCTTCTTGCAAGAGCTGTAGCCGGCGAAGCAAAGGTTCCGTTCTTTTCACTGACAGGTTCCGATTTCGTGGAAATGTTCGTCGGTGTCGGAGCTTCAAGAGTAAGAGACTTATTTAAGGAAGCAAATAAAAACGCTCCCTGTATCGTATTTATAGATGAAATTGATGCAATCGGCCGTAGCCGTGATTCGAAGTACGGCGGAGGCAACGAGGAAAGAGAACAGACCCTGAATCAGCTCCTTTCCGAAATGGATGGTTTCGATGCGTCAAAGGGTATCTTTATCCTTGCGGCTACCAACCGTCCCGAGATTCTTGACAAGGCTCTCCTTCGTCCCGGACGTTTCGACAGACGTATCATAGTTGATAAGCCCGACCTTAAGGGCCGTGTCGAAATATTAAAGGTTCACTCAAAGAACGTCCTGATGGACGAAACGGTAGATCTTGACGCCATCGCGCTTGCAACTTCCGGTGCCGTAGGTTCCGACCTTGCAAACATGATCAACGAGGCGGCAATCAATGCGGTCAAGGAACACAGAGACTGTGTTTCACAGAAGGACCTCTATGAAGCAGTTGAACAGGTACTCGTCGGCAAGGAAAAGAAAGACCGCATCATGAGTACCGAGGAAAGAAAGATTGTTTCCTACCACGAAGTCGGTCACGCCCTTCTTTCCGCCCTTCAGAAAAATGCGGAGCCGGTTCAGAAGATTACCATTGTTCCGAGGACAATGG
>CAZCPW010000278.1:0-1659 GCA_964499925.1 uncultured Lachnospiraceae bacterium | reverse complement strand
TTTTTTGTTATACTAGGGGACAAAAGTACAAAATTTTTACAGCAAGCTTGCTTGCGAGAAAAATTTTGACTTTGGGACCCGCCCCAACATGAGTAAGTAGCCATTTTTCGAAGAAAAATGAGCGGATTACGAATGTTGGGAGAATTGCGAGAGTGCGAAGCACGTAGCAATTCGTATCACAGAAAAATCTACATTTTTACACCTTCCGGAGACCCAAATGTCCTTTGTACATCTTCATGTCCACACAGAGTTTTCACTCTTGGACGGTTCGAACAAGATAAAAGAATATGTGAAATATGTTAAAGAACTTGGCATGAATGCGGCTGCGATTACCGATCACGGCGTTATGTATGGCTGCATTGATTTTTACAAGGCGGCTCTGGAAGCAGGCATAAAGCCTATTCTCGGCTGCGAGGTCTATGTGGCTCCGGGCTCGAGATTCGATAAAGAACCGGGTGCGGGCGAAGAACGTTACAATCACCTTATTTTGCTCTGCGAGAACAATAAGGGCTACGAGAACCTCTGCAAGATCGTCAGCATCGGTTTTACCGAAGGCTTCTACTACAAGCCGCGTGTCGATTTCGAAACACTTGAAAAATATCACGAAGGTATTATTTGTTGTTCTGCCTGTATTGCGGGCGAGGTTCCGAGGCTTATCCTCAAGGGTGATATCGCCGGGGCAAAGAACACAATTATTAAATACAGGAAGTGTTTCGGAGAGAGCAATTATTTTCTCGAGCTTCAGGACCACGGAATATCCGAGCAGAAAATCGTCAACCAGGCACTTGTTTCAATCGGTAAAGAGCTTAATGTTCCCCTTGTTTGTACAAACGACGTTCATTATACTTATGCAGGTGACGCCGAGTCTCACGATATTCTTCTTTGCATTCAGACGAGCAAGACCGTCAAGGATGAGAACCGTCTGAAATACGAAGGCGGCCAGTACTATGTCAAGACGGAAGAGGAAATGCGCGCATTGTTTCCTTATGCTTTGGAGGCGATTGACAATACTCAGAAAATCGCCGACAGATGCAACGTTGAAATTGAGTTCGGCCATACGAAGCTTCCGCATTTTGACGTGCCGGAAGGATACGATTCCTGGAGTTATTTAAATAAGCTTTGCTTTGACGGCCTTGTCGAAAGATACGGTGAAGATGCTTCAAAGCACAAAGAAAGACTCGACTATGAACTTTCCGTAATAAAGAAGATGGGATATGTCGATTATTTCCTGATTGTGTGGGATTTTATCAACCATGCAAAGGAGCAGGGAATACCGGTGGGCCCCGGACGTGGCTCCGCGGCAGGTTCCATTGTTTCGTATTGCCTGAAGATCACAAACATAGATCCCCTTCGTTTCAACCTTCTTTTTGAACGTTTCCTTAACCCCGAGCGTGTATCCATGCCCGATATTGACGTTGACTTCTGCTACGAGAGGCGTGAGGAGGTCATAGAGTACGTCAGGGAAAAGTACGGTCCCGAAAAGGTTGTGCAGATTGTAACCTTCGGAACTCTGCAGGCAAAGGGCGTCATCCGCGATGTCGTGCGGGCCCTGGACATCCCTTATTCACGCGGTGACCAGCTTGCAAAGATGATTCCGAACGAGCTGAATATAACGCTTGATAAAGCTTTGGAAATGAATTCCGAATTTAAGGCGCTTTA
>CAZCPW010000277.1:0-1661 GCA_964499925.1 uncultured Lachnospiraceae bacterium | reverse complement strand
ATCGGGACTTGTTCTTTCTATGCTCGGGGTTCTTGGCGAATATTTGTGGCGTACCTTGGATGCGGCAAGAAAGAGACCGACGTTCATCATCGACGAGCATATCAAGCCCGGCGAATGATGATGGAAACAGAATTGAAAGGTAAAGTTTGAAAGCAGACTTTCAAACTTTGATTGGCGGTTCAAATGCAAGCTCGTGTAAGCTGTGCTTGCGCTTGAACCCGGAGAACAATATATGGCAAAGGTAAAAATGCTTCCGCCCTCGGAGGTCATCAGGGTCAGGGGAGCAAATGAACACAATTTAAAAAACCTGGATGTTGATATTCCCAGGAACAAGCTGGTCGTGATAACGGGGCTTTCGGGTTCCGGAAAATCTTCACTTGCTTTTGATACGATTTATGCAGAGGGACAGAGGCGTTACATGGAGTCCCTCTCTTCTTATGCAAGGCAGTTTTTGGGCATGATGGAGAAGCCCAACGTTGAAAGCATAGAGGGACTTTCGCCCGCTATTTCCATAGACCAGAAGTCCACAAACAGAAACCCGAGATCCACGGTCGGGACCGTGACGGAGATTTACGATTATTTCAGGCTTCTTTATGCAAGAATCGGTATAGTTCACTGTCCAAACTGCGGCCGCGTCATCAACAAACAGTCCGTTGACCAGATTGTGGACCGCATAATGGATCTTCCGGAGGGTACGAAGATTCAGCTTCTTGCTCCCGTCGTGCGCGGTAAAAAAGGTATGCATGAAAAACTCCTCGATAAAGCACGTCGTTCCGGCTATGTGCGTGCCATTATCGACGGGAGTATGTATGAGCTTTCGGAAGATATTTCACTTGATAAAAACATCAAGCACAGCATCGATATAGTGGTTGACAGACTTGTCATAAAGCCTGAGATGCAAAAGCGTCTGACGGATTCCGTGGAGAATGTAATCGACTTAACTTCCGGGCTTTTGGATGTGGACGTGATAGGCGGAGAGAAACTTTCTTTTTCCACGAATTTTGCCTGTCCCGACTGTGAAATTTCCATACCGGAGGTCGAGACGCGTTCTTTCTCCTTTAATAATCCATTCGGAGCCTGCCCTGCCTGTGCGGGACTCGGCTACAAGATGGAATTTTCAAAGGACCTGATAATTCCCGACGACACCCTTACATTGAATGAGGGTGCGATTGCCGTAAACGGATTTAAGTCAATCATGGATCCGAAGAGCTGGCTTTACGCCATCATGCAGTCCCTGATGAAGGTTTACAACTTCGACATGGACACGCCTTTTAAGGACTATCCCGACGATATCAAGGACCTTCTGTGGAACGGAAACGGCGGAAAGAAATTCACCATTACCTACAAGAGCCAGCGCGGCCAGGGCGTTTACGAGGTGAGCTGGGAAGGCATCCTCGAAGTTTGCAGGATGAGGTATCGCGAGACCTTTTCACAGACCGCAAAGGCGGAGTTTGAGTCCTTTATGGATTTCACACCCTGCGCGGAGTGTAAGGGAATGCGCCTCAAGAAGGAGTCTTTGGCGGTTACGGTCGGAGATTTGAATATCTACGAGGTCACGCAGTTTTCGATTTTAAAGCTCCTTGACTTCATGAACGGTCTTGATTTAACGGAAAAAGAACACTTCATAGGCGACCAGATTATAAAGCAGATTCTTGCGAGAG
>CAZCPW010000276.1:0-1691 GCA_964499925.1 uncultured Lachnospiraceae bacterium | reverse complement strand
AAGGCTTGTCAGATGTTATAATGAGCGAGAGACGTAAAAACAGCGGAGGCATAAAGTTATGGAAACATGGTTTTATGAGGTAGTATCGATTGACGGTGATTATGCGAACTTAAAAAGAAAAGATATTGAATCTGATGACCTGAAGCTTGTGGCAAGAGCATTGTTACCGGCAGAGATATATGAAGGCTGCAAGCTCAAGTATGAGTTCATGCAATATGAGATGATATAGGCAGAAATCATGTGGAAAATAAAGCACATATTCGACGGCGACTATGGATGTGAAGCTTTGGCTCCGAATGAAAAGCCAAAGGTATCGGTTACAATCGTAAATGACGTCGGCGAAGAGAAAAGAATTTCGGTAGAAGATGATTGGCTTACAGAAAATAATTTGGGTGTCGGCTCAGAGTGGTCGGAGTTAAACGAAGGGAGCATGCAATGAGCAAAATTGAATTAGTCCATGGTTCCTGTGCAGATCAGGAAGTAGACGTGGTAGTAAATGCTGCAAATTCCGGACTTTGGGAAGGCGGCGGAATCTGTGGAGCAATTTTTGGCAAAGCGGGATCTGCAGAATTAACCGCGGCCTGCAATAAATATAAAACTCCGTTAAAAGATGGCGATGCAGTCATTACTCCGGCATTCAAGATGAAAAATGTAAAAGCTATTATTCATGCTGTCGGCCCGAACTTTGCAAGGACACCGAAGGCGTTCAAAGAACTTTTTGACGCATATTATAATTCTCTCAAAGTAATGATGGAAAATGGCTACCATAGCATTTCATTTCCTCTGATTAGTTCCGGGATTTTTGGCGGTTCTTTGGAAAATCCGGTAGGCGAGTCTACAAAGCAGTGTTGTATGGCATATATAAAATTTACAGAGGACTATCCTGATTACGATATTGATGTAAAGGTGTGCGTCTTTTTGACTCGTGAGGTTGAAAATGCGCAGATTGAATTTAACAGGAGTATGGGGAATGCTTAGAAAAAACTTTTGCTTTTCAATTACGGCTACCGTGCCAATTATATAGAGAACCTATTGGACGAAAGGATTTGTATGAAAAAGATTTTGGGATGGTGTTTGACTTTGCTTTTGGCACTTGTCATTACCTTGGTTGTATTTGAAGCCTTCAGTTGGTATCATTTTGGAGATGTACCAACGATGGCGGTTGTGCTGCGTTTGAGCATAGCGTATATAATAGTTGCTTTTATAATTCGTGAAATCCAGATGCTTGTTATTAAGATGAAAGATCGCAAAGCAAAATGAAGCAGGGAGCCGTCCGCAGACGGCAGGGGCTTCGCCCCTCCGGAGCGAAGCAGTGAGCCTTGGATCATGGGTTCGCTCCGGCACCTCTGATGCTGGCAGCGTGAGAGCATTCTAAATGAACATATTTGCCAGCATCAGGCGAAGAAAGAAGAAAGCAAATAACGTTTTATCCGTTTGCACAATAATTGAATATTCTTAAGCTATTTGTCAGATATAAGGGAGACGACAAGCCGACATTAGAAGCTACATACGATCCACGCGATGGCAAAGTGAAGAAAAATAAAGATCCGCAATGACAAAATGTTATTGTATGACTTTGCTGATAGCTATTTTACGATGCAAGGGTGGTATAGGAATCTGCTTTATTTGTACAAAGATAAGACTAACTATTAAAGATAGTCAATAAAATGTTTTTAAAACAGAAATGTTTT
>CAZCPW010000275.1:0-1698 GCA_964499925.1 uncultured Lachnospiraceae bacterium | reverse complement strand
ACGTCTTCGCTTTCTTTTTGATAACATTCAGTACTCCGTTGTCAACCTCGTCGCCTTCGGACTCGAAGGGATTGTAGAGGCTGATATTGTCTCTTACACAGAGGATGTAATCCTCGCCCTTGGCTATCAGCTTTAAAGAAATATAGTATCTCTTTTTTTCATCCTTGCCTTCAAGGGCAAACTTCATGATGTTAAGAAGGATTTCCTCGCAGATGAAATTTACCAGAAATGCCTGTTTGATTCCGATTTCCCACTCATCACAGAGTTTCTCGATATCCGCTGAAATCTTACTCATACTCTCTGATTCAATCGGATAGTCGCTTTCAAAGCATTTTTCATGCAGGCTGTAATTCTTCTCTACATACTTATCGGAAGAAGAAACTGTCTCCGTCACAAACACAAACAGTGAGCAAAGTCCCTCGCTTATCAGGTAGGCAAGCGCCACACCCTTTATGTCAAATAACGGAATTATAATCGTTCCGGAAAGTAGCAGCAGTACAAAGTTTCTGAGTGTCGAAAGCGCATTTGCAAGCTTCGTGCGGCCTATTGACTGCCAGAAGGAAGTCATGACCGTATTGATACCCATGAATACAAAGCAAAGAGCGAAGATTCTGAGCGCAAGGCTTGAACTGTCGTCGTCAAGTCCGAAGAAACCGACGATGATCTTAGGAAGCAGCACGCAGACAAGGGCAATCGCGCCTCCCGAAATAACCGAAACGAGGATAGCTCTTTTCTTTATAAACATGATGCCTTCACGGTCGGATTCGCCGACGAGGAAGGGTGTCACGGTTGCAAGGGCGTTTGAGGTTCCCTCAAAGATTCCCGAAGGAATGGTGCTTACCGTGTAAAGAACTCCGTAAATTGCAACACAAAGCGTGCCCTTGGCTCCTTCAAAGTTAAACAAAAGGTTATTGAAGGAAAGCATTACAATTGCCGAAAAGATGAACGCGGAACCCGTACTGAAGCCGTCCCAGACAAACTTTCCCGCATCCCGCAGCCTCGGCATACAAAGGCCCAGCTTTAACATCCTGTGCTTTTTAAAGAAGAAATGAGAAAGAAGAATTATCGTTCCCAGGACCTCCGCGGTGCAAAGTGAAGCGGACGCACCGAGCACTCCCATGTTTAAGCCTTTCATAAACAGAAAGTCCAAAGATACGTTGACGCCTATTACCACGGCCGAGGATATTGCGGCAATCTTGGGGTTGCCGTCGGTTTTAACCGAAGCCGCCAGAATGTGATACATTACGAAAATCGGTGCCGTCCAAAGCACGATGCGCAAATATCTGTCCGCAAGGTCGTAAAGTTCCGGTGTGACGCCCAGGAAAGAATAATAGGTATCTTTAAAAAGTAAAGGTGTAAGACAGATAAGAGCAAGTATCAGGCCTATGGTAAGCTGTGACTTAAAGACCTTGTTGGCTTCTTCTTCTTTGGACTCGCCAAGCAGCCTTCCGATCTTCACGTTTGCACCGATTCCTATCGTGACTCCGCAGAGTGCGTAGAATAAATAGACCGGCGTAGCGATATTCACAACCGCGAGTCCGTCACTGCCCGCAAGATTTCCGACAAGCAGCGAATCCACTATGGTGCATATGGTAGTGGAAAGCGAGGCAAGTATTCCCCAGATTAAGAAACTGTTATATGCGCTTTCCGCAAAATTGATTTTCTTTTTCGTTTCACCCGGCATTTCTTTGCAAATCC
>CAZCPW010000274.1:0-1701 GCA_964499925.1 uncultured Lachnospiraceae bacterium | reverse complement strand
TGAAAGAGTTTCATAACTCTTCAAGGTATCAAGATTGTTCCACGAAACCATTTTTTGCCTCCTAAATATTTACTTCTTTAAAAACCCTGGTAATTATACTAAAAACGAAACCGCATTTCAATAAGAGTTCAATTGCAGTAAGGTCAAATAGGGGATATAATGAGGCTTATCAATTCAGATTTGTCAGGAGGATTTAAAATGCATTATCAACCGTCGGGAGTCTGTGCAAGAGGCATAGATTTCGAAATCGAAGGAAATACCATAAAAGACGTTAAATTCTTAGGCGGCTGCGCCGGAAACACTCAAGGTGTTGCAGCTCTTATCAAAGGAATGGATGTAAACGACGCAATCTCAAGGCTTAAGGGCATTAAGTGCGGAGCTAAGGGAACTTCCTGCCCCGATCAGCTTTCCAAAGCTTTGGAAGAATACGTTTCAAAGAAGGCATGAAATGGCTAAAAAAATCGTACTGACAGGCGGCGGTACCGCCGGACACGTTACTCCGAATATTGCTCTTTTGCCTGCTTTGAAGGAAGCCGGCTACGAGATATACTATATCGGTTCCAAGGACGGAATAGAAAAAAAACTCATTGCCGACTATGATATTCCCTACTACGGAGTATCTTCGGGCAAGTTAAGACGCTACCTTGATATAAAGAACCTCACCGATCCTTCAAAAGTAATCAACGGTTACTTTGAAGCAAGAGTCGCTCTCAGAAAGATTAAGCCCGATATCGTATTTTCAAAGGGCGGTTATGTAAGTGTTCCAATCGTGGCTGCAGCTCAGAGGCTCCGAATTCCGACCATTATCCACGAATCCGACATTACTCCGGGACTTGCAAACAAGATTTGCATGCCGCTTGCAAAGGCAATCTGCTGTAATTTCCCGGAAACCATGGAATACGTTCCAAAGGATAAAGGAGTTCTCACAGGAACCCCTATAAGAGCGGAGCTTTCCAAGGGATCAAAGGATGCGGGACTTTCTTTATGCGGATTTTCAAATGACAAGCCCGTCCTTATGATAATCGGCGGAAGTCAGGGTTCGAGAGCGGTAAATGCCTGCGTGCGCGAATCCCTCGATATGCTTCTTGAAAAGTTTCAAGTAGTTCACCTTTGCGGTAAAGGAAACCTTGATGAGTCGTTAAACGATAAATCCGGCTACAAGCAGTTTGAATATATAAAAGATGAGCTTAAGGATATTTTTGCGGCCGCCGACATCGTCATTTCAAGAGCCGGGGCAAACGCAATCTGTGAAATACTTTCCATCAGAAAGCCAAATCTGCTGATTCCGCTTCCGACCTCCGGAAGCCGCGGAGACCAGCTGTTAAATGCCAAATCCTTTGAAGCCCAGGGCTATTCAATGGTTCTCAGAGAAGAGGATATGACGAAGGAATCATTAGTTGAAGCTGTCAACAAACTATACGATAACAGGGATGAATTCATAAAAGCCATGAATGCTTCTTCCCTTGCAGATCCCATAAAGGCAATTATGGATTTGATTGAGAAATACTAAAAAGAGTTTCGCTTGCGAAACTCTCACGCGCCGAGCGTGGTCGCATTAGCGACATTTACCCTACACGCGAGTGTGCATCATTGGCACGTAGTGCCTTTTTGCTATATAGGAGATTGCGGAGCAATTTCCTATATAGTAAAAAACGTCGGGTTCGGAAAGTGCTGAGATTTTGCATACTCCATTAACATGAC
>CAZCPW010000273.1:0-1739 GCA_964499925.1 uncultured Lachnospiraceae bacterium | reverse complement strand
GAAATCATTTTCTATCCTCCTAAATATATACACAAATAAATTCCTTGTTATTCTATACTAAAAACTTCATTTTTTCAAGAAGTTTTTAGACATAAAATGAGGAAATCCATCGGATTTCCTCTATAAACAATGTAGCTACTTTATAAGCACCAAACCATCCGAACTGTCAAGCAGCTTTGAAAGGTCCTCCGAGGAGCCTACAAAGAACTGATAATCCTGTAAAAGCTTGTCCTTATGCATGTCGGAAATTGCCTGTTCCATATCGGGATTGTCGATATTCAAATCAGAACCGATATAGGAGAAGTCATCTCCCTGATTGTAGGTAAGAGAAATATTGTCAAGGTCTGCGATTCTGGATCTATTGTCAACTAAAACCTCAGAGACCTTTGAAGTACTTTCAAGAGCCTTCGGAAGAGCTTCCTCTTCCTGCTTCTTTAAAAGGTCCTGTGCCTCAACCGTCTTTGTATCGACATAAGGAATATTATTTGGTCTGTAACTGTTGTAAAAGCCGCCGTAATCGGAAAAAAGATTTATGGCCATCCAAACATCTCCCAGTAAAAAATCATTCGAAAGTTTAAAAGGATATTGGGATCAAAAAAACTTTTGACCCCAACCCGGTACCAAATCTCAAGGTCAAGACCTATCTCTAAGTTTTGAAACTCGTGACCCGGTACCATTCATTAAATTTCTTAGCACATATTATATCGGCAGATATTTACCATACTTAACCCTTAGGTTGAAATTAATCGGTACCTAAACGCTGCGAGCTTTGCTCTCTCAATCCCGCAAACTAATTGGTAAGCACGCTCTTAAGCTCGTCCATAAAGGTATTTATATCCTTAAACTCCCTATATACGGATGCGAAACGCACGTAAGCAACCGCATCTATATCCTTAAGCTTATTCATGACCAGCTCACCGATGACCGAGCTGTCTATTTCTTTTTCCTCACGTGAAAAAATTTCGGTCTCGACCTCGTCAACAAGGGCGCTGATCTGTGAAACACTCACGGGCCTTTTATGACAGGCCCTTAAAATTCCGCCTTCAACCTTGGCTCTGGAATAAGTCTCCCTGCCGCCGCCTTTTTTGATGATAATAAGCGGAATCGTCTCAACATTCTCATATGTGGTAAATCTCTTATTACAACTTGAGCACTGTCTCCTGCGTCTGATTGACGCATTGTCATCGGCAGGTCTTGAATCAATTACACTTGTATCGTCATTACCGCAATAAGGGCATTTCATGCTTCCACCTCCAAATTGGCTTTCCCTCTTAACGTTTTAAGAACGGAGGAATTTCAAGGCTCTTTGTCTCTACGTTGCTCCTAAGCCTTTCGGGCTGGCTCGTAAGCTTTGAAGTGTCAATGGGAGTAAACGGAAGAGGTGAACCCGTCGCAGGCTGAGCCTGTGCGGCCTGAGGCTTTGCACCGACCGAAGACTTAAGTCCCATAACTTCACGTGCAACGGAAAGTCCCGTTGCTATAACGGTTATCTTACAGCACTCCTGCTCTTCTTTTGAATAAAGAGCACCGAATATAACATTGACATCATCGCCGGTAAGCTCTCTTACGTAGTCTGTTGCATCGGCAACATCTGCCATTGTAATATCACCGGAAATGTTGATAATTACGTTTCTTGCGCCGTTAATGGTGGTTTCAAGCAAAGGAGACTCAACTGCCATCTTAACGGCATCCATAGCCTTGTCATCGCCCTTGCCCTGACCGATACCGATATGAGCAAC
>CAZCPW010000272.1:0-1756 GCA_964499925.1 uncultured Lachnospiraceae bacterium | reverse complement strand
TTGATGCCAAGGAAGCAGGCGCGGCTGTAGTCGGAACAGGAAGATCGGATTACCCCAACCAGATAAACAACGTTCTTGCTTTCCCCGGAATTTTCAGGGGTGCGCTTGACGTGCGTGCGCGTGATATCAATGACGAGATGAAGGTTGCCGCAGCAAAGGCAATTGCAAGCCTTGTTTCGGATGAAGAGTTAAATGCCGAGTACATCATTCCGAACGCTTTTGACAAGAGAGTCGGAAAGGCTGTTTCGGAAGCGGTGAAGAAGGCTGCCATAGAAACGGGAGTTAACCGAATTTAATGAAGAAAGCATTAAACGTATTATCAATTTCAATATGCATATTGCTTTTTGTTTGTGCCGAGGGTTGCGGTAAGACCGAAACACTTTATTACAATGCGGCCTGGGCATACCTTGAAAACGGGGATTATGAAGAGGCGATTGAGAATTTTAAGCTTTCGACAGACGAGGAAGACGATTCAAAGGACGCCTTAAGGGGCTTGGGAATCGCATACGTGTACAATGAACAGTTCTCGGAAGCAGTGGACCCTTTTATAGAAGCCTTAAACAAATCAAACGGCCATATTTCGTCGGTTGACTACGATATAAATTATTATCTCGGCTATGCTTACGAAATGAGCGGGCAGTATGAGGAAGCGGTTGACACATATTCCGCACTTATTACCTTGAGGCCCAAGGAAAGTGAAAATTACTACCGGCGTGCAATCTGTTACTTAGAGCTTTCAAAGATTGAGGAAGCAAGTGCGGATTTTGAAACTGTAACGTCCATGGTGGATGATGACTACGATCTTCACATAAGGATTTATTTTTCCATCCTAAATGCCGGCTTTGAGGAAGAGGCTGATTCCTACCTGACAGCACTGCTTGACGACGCGGACAGGAAGATTTCCGATTACGACAGAGGCAGGATGGAGTACTATCTGAAGGATTATTCAGAGGCAAGGGTTTATCTTGAAAAGGCAAAGGATTATTCAAAGCCGGACACGATACTGATGCTTGGAAAGACATACGAGGCAATTGAGGATTACAAGTATGCGGCAAGCCTTTACGCAGAATACCTTGATACCGAGGGAAACGATGCTTCCATCTACAATCAGCTCGGAATGTGCAGGCTGAAGATTGAGGATTATGAGGGCGCGGCATCCGCCTTTGAACTGGGGTTAAAGCTTGAAGATGCCGAGTGCGAAAAAGAACTTCTGTTTAATGATGCGGTGGCTTATGAGTATATGCACGACTATGAAACCGCACTTCAGAAGTTTACGGAGTATCTTGAAAAATATCCGAAGGACGAAAACGCGCTTCATGAGTACGATTTTCTTTATACACGTGTAAACAAGTTGGCGGACGATACTGAAGAGGCTTCGGAAACAACAGGTGAATAGTATTGACCGAGGTGAACAAAAGCCTTGATTTAAGCCTGTTTCACAATATTGTATATAATATTCAGACTAGACAAACACAAGATATAGGGGCTTTTAGAAATAAAAGCTCCTTTATTTTGTGTTTTTTGATTGACTTTGACTTCTTACTTTGCTAAACTCTTGTTACGGGTTTGGTATTGGGGATTCGATATGACAATCACGATATCAGCTATACTTTTTGGAGGGAGTACTTAGTAATGTATCAGGTAGTCAAGAGAAACGGGGAACAGGCAGATTTCACTCTTACGAAGATCAGCGATGCCATCATGAAGGCTTTTGTCGCAACGGAGATGGAGTATTCGAACGATATCATCGATCTTC
>CAZCPW010000271.1:0-1813 GCA_964499925.1 uncultured Lachnospiraceae bacterium | reverse complement strand
TAGTTCGTCATTATCCGAACTTTAAGAAATTGAAGGCAGGAACAGAGAGTAAGTTTACACTTAAAAAGTAGTTATTTACTTTCACTCGCATTCGACACCATTAAGGGTAAGACCCCGTTGAAGAGGACTCTGAGTCTTTCGGTGAAGTCGTGGAGCTCTTCGCGGGTGCTGATGGTGGCGTCGCCTCTGAGCCAGCGTGCCAGAACTCCGAAGATGGCTTCCTCGTAGAAAGCACAGAGGATTTCCATGTCAGTGTCGCTTAAGGCACCTTCACCGACCTCATTTTCGATACCTTCTTTGAAAAGGTAATGAACTTTCTTTTGCACGTAGTGCTGGAGATTCTCGTGCCCCATTGACTTGTAAAGGTTTCTCCAGAGTTTTTTGTACATGGATGCATGTTCAATCAAATCAAATAAAAATTTGTCGTAATTTCCGACATTCTTCTCACGCAGTTCTTCTATCTGCGAAATCAGCATCTGATCCAATACATCGTAAATATCATGATAATAATAGTAAAATGTGTTTCGAGTGATACCGCAGCCTTTTACTATGTCGTTTACAGTTATCTTCTTGATAGGCTTCTGTTCCGCAAGACTTATGGTGCAGTCGATTATGGCCTGCTTGGTAAGTGATGACATCTTTTTGCCTCCGCATTTACTTAAATAAATGATACAATTTGCACCCGAAATAATCAAGTTTACGTTGAATATTCATCCCAATTTAGGTAGAATAGATAAGTGCTTACGCACAAATAAAACAACGAGGTATTTTTTCATGAAAAAACTTATCAGCGGCGGGCTTGCAATTGTTATGACGCTTGCCCTTGCAGCATGCGGTTCGGGGGAAACAACGGAGTCGACATCACTTTCCATCAAGGAAGATGCTTTGGTAATTTCCGAGGAGCCGATTGCTGTTGACGACGAGGAGACCAAGGAAGAAGTTGATGAAAACGTTATTCCCGAAAACTCCTACAGAAGCGAGCTTACAAACGAATGGATTTCAAACGATATCAAGGATCAGCGTCCCATCGCTGTCATGATAGACAATGAAAAAACCGCACTTCCCCATTACGGAACTTCCGATGCGGACATTGTTTATGAAATGGTAAATTCAACGCTTAACGGACGCATCACACGTCTTATGTGTATCTTTAAGGATTGGCAAAATGTTGAACAGATCGGTAACATCAGAAGTACACGTCCTACCAACTGCTACCTGTTCAGCGAATACAATGCAATTTTGCTTCATGACGGCGGTCCTTATTTCATCGATGAGTGGCTTTCATATGAGAATGCCACCAACCATTTAAGCGGCGGCTTTGCCCGTATCGACAGAGGAAAAGCAAGCTTCTATGAAGAATATGCTACCAACGAGCACTACACCGGCAAGGGTGAGTTCGCAGGCAAGTCATATTCAAGCGTCCTTGAGAGAATAGAAGATGCAGGCTATGATCTTGAATACAACAAATACTATAAAGGAGAGCATTTTACTTTCTCCGACGAAGAACTTTCTTTGGAAGATGAAACAGATGCAATCTCAGCTTCCGTTATAAAGCCTAATTTCCCTCACAACGAATCGACCCTTACTTATGACAAAGAAAAGGGCGTTTACGTTTATTCCGAGTATGACGACGAGTACACGGATGCTCTTTACGATGATGAGAGAGGTCTTGAGTTTGAAAATGTCATTCTTTATGCAACTCCTCTTGTCGAGTACGGTGAAGGCTACATGATGTACATGGGTATCGGCACCACAAACTACGGCTATTACTGCACAAACGGCTACGCAGTACCCATTAAGTGGGAAAAAGAAG
>CAZCPW010000270.1:0-1825 GCA_964499925.1 uncultured Lachnospiraceae bacterium | reverse complement strand
GCTCACGTAGCCGACGGCAAGAAGCTTGCCACCTGCTTTTATGAGCCAAGCACCCGCACACGTTTGAGCTTTGAAGCCGCAATGATTAATCTCGGCGGTCAGGTCTTGGGCTTTTCAGAAGCTTCAAGTTCATCGGCCGCAAAGGGCGAAAGCGTAGCCGATACCATCAGGATCATCTCCTGCTACGCGGACATCTGCGCCATGCGTCATCCCAAGGAAGGCGCTCCCATGGTCGCAGCTTCTAAGTCACTCATTCCGGTCATCAATGCAGGCGACGGCGGTCATCAGCATCCCACCCAGACTCTTACGGATTTAATGACCATAAAGAGTCTTCACGGCAATTTAAACGGCTTTACAATCGGCCTTTGCGGAGACCTCAAGTTCGGACGAACGGTTCACTCCCTCATCCGTGCGCTTCTCCGCTACAATAACATCCATTTTATATTCATCTCACCCGAGGAGCTGAAGGTTCCCGACTACATCATCGATGAACTCAATGAGCGGAACGTGACCTACGAAGAGGTCATCAAACTCGATGACGTAATTGGCAAGCTCGACATCCTCTACATGACCCGTGTGCAAAAAGAACGCTTCTTTAACGAGGAGGACTACGTCCGCTTGAAGAATTTCTACATACTCACACCCGAGAAAATGGAACACGCGAAAAAGAACTGTATCGTGCTTCATCCGCTTCCGAGGGTAAATGAAATTTCCGTAGAGGTGGATGACGACCCGAGGGCATGCTACTTCAAACAGGCACAGTACGGAGTTTACGTGCGCATGGCTTTAATCATGACACTTTTGGGATTGGAGGCTTAATATGCTTAATATCGGACAAATCGAAGAAGGTTTCGTGCTCGACCACATAAAGGCAGGCCAGAGCCTTGATATTTACTATAAATTGGGGCTTGATAAGGTCGACAGCACCGTTGCCATTATAAAGAACGTGCGAAGCGACAAGATGGGCAGGAAGGATATTTTAAAGGTTGAATGTGATATCGAGATGCTTGACCTTGAAGTCCTTGGTTTCATAGACCACAACATTACCGTAAATGTCGTAAAAGGCGGCAAAATTGTTGAAAAGAAAGTTCTTTCTCTTCCTAAGGAAATCAAAAACATCATCAAATGCAAGAACCCCCGCTGCATCACTTCGATTGAGCAGGAGCTTCCGCATATCTTCGTGCTGACGGATCCGGTACACGAGGTCTACAGATGTAAGTACTGCGAAGAAAAAGCAGAAAAAAATTAAGAGACATACATATGGTCAAAAAATCCGGCGTATCACCGGATTTTTTCTTTATACGAAATGCCATGTAACGACAATCGTCGGAAAATATCCCTTGCACAATCACATTCAATACCTTATAATACAAGCAAAGCAGAACTTGATTTCTTTTTTCTTTATCAGTTAATCTGATGTCTGGTGATTTCATTAAGATTCCTGCTTATTACCCACACTATTAAAATATGCAGGAAAGAAATCGAATGACGATTACTTCTCCTGCAACGCGAAAGGAGAAGAATATATTGACAAAAGAAGAAATGTATCATCTTAAGGACTTAGAACGCCTAAAGAGGTATCGTCCGATTGATGACACCTTTATGAGAGGGATGTTTAAGGACAATCTCCCGCTTGCAGAGTTTGTACTGCGAACAATTCTTGAAAAAGAAGATTTGAATCTCGAATCGTTTGAAATTCAGGCGGATTTCAAACGGGTAACCGGAGCGCGCTCCGTATGTTTTGATGGGTACGCCAGTGACTCCGAAGGTAAGATTTACGATATTGAGGTTCAAAAGGACTCAAACGGAGCAAGCCCCGAAAGAG
>CAZCPW010000269.1:0-1825 GCA_964499925.1 uncultured Lachnospiraceae bacterium | reverse complement strand
ACCTGCCCGTTGAGACAGGGCTCCCAAAGGGGCTTAATTTTGATGAAAAGACATCTTCTTTTTCAAGGAGTATGAGTTCAAAGACCGTTATTTACGGACTCGGGGAAACAACACGCGGCATAAACAAGAGAGGTTTTAGGTACAGAAGCTTCTGCTCGGACGATCCGAACCACGACGAGGATAAAGAATCCTTATATGCGGCACAGAATTTCTTTATCATTGATGACGGTAATTCCTTTGCCGGTTACTATTTCGACACGCCGGGAATAATTTACTTTGATTTCGGATATACCGAAATCAATACGATGACGGTTTTACTTGAGGAGGCAAATGCTTACATTTACGAGATAACGGGTGAGTCAGATCTTTCAATTGTCAAGGAATTCAGAGGTTTGATAGGAAGGTCCTATATTCCTCCGAAGTGGGCTTTCGGTTTCGGACAGAGCCGTTGGGGGTATGAAAACGAGGCAGACGTAAGGCACGTCTACGAAAGCTATGAAAAGGCCGGTATTCCGTTAGACAGCATCTACATGGATATCGATTATATGGAACGTTACAAGGATTTCACCATTGACGAGACCAAATTTCCCAAGTTTGAAGAGTTCAATAAAGAAATGCTTGATAACGGCATTCACCTTGTGCCGATTATCGACGCCGGCGTAAAGATTGAGGAAGGCTACCCTGTTTACGAGGAAGGCGTAAAGAACGGATATTTTGTAAAGAAGGCCGACGGCAATATGCTCGTGGCCGCCGTGTGGCCCGGCAGAAGTGCGCTTCCCGACTTCTTAAATGAAGAGGCAAGAGAGTGGTTCGGAAACAAGTATAAATTCCTGCTTGATAAGGGAGTTGAGGGCTTTTGGAACGATATGAACGAGCCTGCAATCTTCTACACTGAGGACCACTTAAACGAAGTGTTTGACGCAATCGACCATTATAAGGGCATGAACCTTGATGCCACGACCTTCTTCGAAATGGCAGCTATGATAGGCTCAGTTGCCAACAATATGGAGGATTACAAGCGCTTTTATCACAACACAAAGCAGGGTCTTGTGCGCCACGACAGGGTTCACAATATTTACGGCTTCAATATGACAAAGGCGGCAGGAGAAGCTTTTGAACGACTTTGCCCCGAAAAGAGAATTCTTATGTTCTCGCGTTCTTCCTACATAGGAATGCACAGATACGGAGGCATTTGGACCGGCGACAATAAGTCTTACTGGGGACATCTCCTCATGAATGTAAAGCAGCTTCCTGCACTTAATATGTGCGGATTCATATATTCGGGAGCTGACACCGGCGGATTCGGCTCAAATACCACAAGGGACTTGATGCTTCGCTGGCTTGCGGTAAGCATATTCACACCTCTTTTCAGAAACCATGCGGCAAGAGGCACGAGAGAGCAGGAACTTTACAATCTCGGAGATACGAAGGACTTCAAGGGTCTTGTAGAGCTCAGATATTCACTCATTCCCTACATCTATTCGGAGTTTATGAAGGCAGTCTTAAACGATGATATGTACTTTAAGCCACTTGCCTTTGAATATACAACAGACGAGCGTGCACGCGAAATCGAGGATGAACTCTTAGTAGGCGAAAGCCTTATCATTGCTCCCGTCACCACTCAGAACGTGAGCGGCAGAATGGTATACCTTCCCGAGGATATGAAGCTTATCCGCTTTAGAAGTCCCGAAGACTACGATGAGGAAACCATTGAAAAGGGTGATCATTACGTAAAGGCAGACTTAAACGAAGTCCTTGTCTTTTTACGTCCCGGCCACGCACTTCCTTTCGCAAAGCCCGCAAAGCGCGTCAAAGACATAGACTA
>CAZCPW010000268.1:0-1833 GCA_964499925.1 uncultured Lachnospiraceae bacterium | reverse complement strand
CATCATCCAAAAGTTCAAAGGTGTCCATTGCATCCCTGTCCATCTTGTTGATGAAAGTAAAAATCGGAATGCCGCGCATTGCACAAACCTTGAAAAGCTTTCTGGTCTGTGCCTCGACACCCTTCGATCCGTCAATTACCATCACCGCCGAGTCGGCAGCCATAAGTGTACGGTAGGTATCCTCCGAGAAATCCTGGTGTCCCGGGGTATCAAGGATGTTTATGCAATATCCGTCGTAATTAAACTGAAGTACAGATGAGGTTACGGAAATACCTCTTTCTTTTTCGATTTCCATCCAGTCGGAAACCGCATGTCTCGCCGTTGCCTTACCCTTTACGGATCCCGCAAGGTTGATTGCTCCTCCGTAAAGTAAGAACTTCTCGGTAAGAGTCGTCTTACCGGCATCCGGGTGAGAAATAATCGCAAATGTGCGTCTCTTATTAATCTCGCTGTCAAATTTACCCATTAAATCTAATTCCTTTTATCCCTAAAATGAGTTTCGCTTGCGAAACTCCGGCGTCTCGCGTTGTCGCGTTAGCGACATCTACCTTAAACGCGAGTGCGCATCTTCGGCACGTAGTGCCTTTTTTACTATATAGGGGATTGCGGAGCAATTCCCTATATAGTAAAAAGACTTTCGCCCTCAAATTCGGGAGTAATATTGTTGTATTTGCATATCGTAACGGCAATATCCGTAAAGCTGTCTCTCGTTCCGTAATTTACGGGTTTAACGCCTTTTCCGTAAACAAGAAGCGGAATGTACTCTCTCGTGTGGTCGGTGGTTTTCAAGTACCCCGGATCGCACCCGTGATCTGCCGTAATCATCAAAATGTCTTCATCCTTAAGCTTTGACATCATCTCGGGGAGAAACTTGTCAAAGTAAGAAATTGCCTCGGCGTAACCCTTAATATCTCTTCTGTGGCCGTAAAGCATATCGGTATCGACAAGATTTGTAAAGCAAAGGCCGTCAAAATCTCTGTCCATCCATTCCAATGTTCTTTCAATACCTTCTGCATTGTTTGCAGTATAAACAAACTCGGTGATACCGCGTCCGGCAAAAATATCGTTTATCTTGCCGACCGCAAGCACATCTTTGCCTGCCTTCTTAAGCTCGTCAAGCATGGTAACTCCCGTAGGCTCAAGTGAAAAATCATGCCGTCTTTCGGTACGTGTGTAATTTCCGCTTGTGCCGATAAACGGACGTGCAATAACCCTGCCTACTCCGTAATCACCCTTTAAGATTCCGCGGGCTTTTCTGCAGATATCATATAGCTCATTAACCGGAATGACATCCTCGTGAGCCGCAATCTGAAAAACGGAATCCGCCGAAGTATAAACAATCGGGAATCCGGTCTTAACGTGCTCGTCGCCGTAGTCGTTTATGACCTTCGTGCCGGAATACGTCTTGTTGCAAAGAACCTTAAGCCCTGTCACCCGCGTAAACTCATCAATGAGTTCATCCGGAAAACCGTTTGGAAAGGTCGGCATCGGCTTTAATGAGCGAACACCCGCTATTTCCCAGTGTCCGGTCGTGGTATCCTTGCCCTTCGAAACCTCTTTTAGCCTCGCATAGGCTCCGATCGGGGATTTTTCTTTTTCATGAAAATCTACACCGTCAATATTAAAAAGACCGAGCTTACTCAAATTCGGAGCATTGAAAAATTCGCTACCGGAAACCGTCTTAAGCGTATTTACGTTGAAATCACCGAAATCCGCCGCATCGGGCATCTCGCCGCACCCGAAACTGTCCAACACTATCAGGAATGTCCTGCTCATGTAAGCCTCCTTATGTACAAAGAAAAAGTCTATTTAAAAAGTATACCATAAGTTGTT
>CAZCPW010000267.1:0-1836 GCA_964499925.1 uncultured Lachnospiraceae bacterium | reverse complement strand
TTGCGCATGTGACTTGACTTTTAAACATCCCCTGTCCGGAAAATACCTAAATTTCACTATCGAGGACGGTTATGGGAAATAAAAAACAAAAAACCCCTTCCGACAAGAACAGCTATGGCTATTTCTTGGGTTCAATCGGAAACATACTTCTTTGGGTCGTTATTTCGGCCTATTTTGTAATTCTTCCGCTCTACCTAAAAAACGGGTATGAGATGGTCGCAACGAACAAATATCTTTGCTTTACCATGATATCGAAAATTTCCGCGATAGTGCTCGGCACCTTTGTCGTACTTTACTTTGCGACGTGGGGTATGTACAAAGAAGAGCTTGCAGCATTCAAACCGCTTGCGAAAATCGACATTTCGGTGCTTGCTTTTATAGTCATCGCGTTTGTTTCCTATTTGATATCTTCACATAAGGTTGAAGGTGAAAAAGAAGACTTTTGGTTTTTCGAGGGTACCTTCTACGGAACCAGCGGCTGGTTTATGGGCTTTATGACCTATCTGATACTGGTGGCCCTGTACTTCGTGATATCAAGATTTTTAAGATACAGTGATAAAATTTGGATTCCTGCTCTGGTAACCGCAACTCTTGTATTTGTACTCGGCATCATAAACGGATACGGTGCCTATCCCATAGAAATGGCACTTCAAAGAAGCGGGCTTGTTTCCACAATCGGAAACATTAACTGGTATGCGGGATTTCAGAGTGTACTTCTTCCGATTTTTTACGGTTTCTACATAATGGCAAAGGAACCGGTCAAGAGGTTATTGTTTGCCGTTTTGATACTGACAGCGGATACCGCACTCCTGGTAAACGGCTCCGACAGTATAGTTTTCGGCTTCCTGATTATGAGCCTCGTCTATTTGATATATTCGGTTAAATCAGAGAAAAAGCTGACACAATTCTTTGAGGTTACTGTATTATTTCTGTTCGCAGGATTGATTGTCAGAATACTGGATGAAATCTTTCCCGGTCAGAAGGCAAAGGCATCGGATCTTGCAAATATTTTTACTGATGGAGCGGTTTCGATTATCCTTTTGATTGCATTTTGCGGGCTTGTTTTCTTTTTCCGTTACAGAGCACTCAGTAAAAAAGAGTACAGTGAAAAAACAGGACTTTTAATAAAGCGTGTTTTGATAATTACGTCTGTAAGCGTTTTAACACTATTGATAATTTTAATTACGGTTAACACAAAGACAAACGGAGCCCTTCCGTTAATAGGCGACTCTCCCGCATTTATTTTTAACGATGATTGGGGATCTTCAAGAGGCGCCACCTGGTCGCTCGGATTAAAGACCTTTGCGGATTTACCTTTTATCTCAAAGCTTTTCGGAGCAGGACCCGATTGCTTCTATTTTGCCATGGAAGATGATCCCGAGGCTTTTGCAATCGCAACAGACATCTTCGGAAGCTCGAGACTTACGAATGCGCACTGCGAAATCATTACCCTCCTTGTAAACGTGGGAATATTGGGAACGCTTTCGTTTTTGGCGATTTGTTACTTCAGCATCAGGGAATTTTTAAGTCGTGCTGACAAAAATCCTCTTATGCTTGCTTTTTCTTTATCTATAGTGCTCTACCTTGCAAACAATGTGTTCAGCTTTGAGCAGCTTCTCAATATTCCGTTCCTGTTTTTGGTAATCGCAATCGGGGCTTCGTGCATAGCAAGCGCACAGAGAGGTTTTATTGACAAAGAACCCAAAGAATACTACAATTCAAGGCATTGAGATTACTTAAGTTCGGAGGACTAAATGGCAGATAAGAAGATGGTAGAGGCGATTACCTCTATGGACGAAGATTTTGCACAATGGTATACGGATATCGTTAAGAAAG
>CAZCPW010000266.1:0-1839 GCA_964499925.1 uncultured Lachnospiraceae bacterium | reverse complement strand
TTATTTCCCTGATAAAAGATAGTTTTCTATCCTTGCAGGCAATCATATAGCCGAAGAGCGTGTTTACGATATAAATACGTATAAAGACCGCCTCGAGTTCTTCCTTGTAGTCTTCGTAAAATCCGCGTTTTTGCATTTCCGAAATCAAAATTTCAATTGCCTTAAGCCTATCTCTGCTCATGCTTTCCGTAACTGTATGAACTGTAGAGCTTTCATGCTGATAGTAATAGTACATGGGCTCGTCTACAAATTCAAAATGCTTAAAGTAAAGGCTCCATACGGGCGCCATTGCATTGTCTTCATAAAACATATGCTCAGGGAAAGAAAGATTATTCTCCGTAATAAGCTCGCGCCTGTATATCTTCATGACCATGCTTCCGCTGTTCATAAGCAGGAGCTTGTGCTTTTCTGTGTCCGTCACGCCTGTATACTTTGGCAAATCTGTTTTATTAATCTGCCCTACTTCATAAGTATGTTTATAAACAACAGAATAGTTCGTGCCAACTACGTCCGCGCCTGTCTCGTAAGCTTTATTTAAAAGCTTCTCAAAATACTCAGGGCACACCCAATCATCGCTATCAATGAAAGAAATCCACTCTCCGTGAGCATACTTTAATCCCTCATTTCTGGCTCCGCCCTGATGACGATTGTCAGAATATGTCACTACTTTTACCAGTTCCGGATACTTTTTTTCATATTCCCTTAAAATTTCCAAAGAATTGTCCGTGGAAGCATCATTCACCGCTATAATTTCATAGTCCGTCACAGTCTGATTCACAAGTGAATCAAGGCAAAATGCAAGCTTTCCATCCGAAGTCATATTAAAAACGGGAACTATTATCGATAATTTCATCATTTACTATCCCTAAAATCGCTGTTAAATATTGGTTACAGCATCGCTCTTCTTAACTCCGGCCAAATGCAATCCCATATCAAAAACTCTTACCACACCAATCGCAAAGAACGGAATCAGCAAAAAGAAATACGTCAAGATATATCTGCCCTTTGCTTCCCAGAACATTGATAGGATGAAGCCTCCGAAAACAGCTATTAGGGGCGTATACCATGAGAAAGGCAGATTTCTTTTTCTGTTTATAAAAAGAAGCGCGGTCACAAAGAAATACATGAGCATCTGGTAGGCCTTCATGAATGTATCGAATACTTTTTCCAATGTACCCGTGTAAACCGACATTACAAAGTCATTCTGTGCTCCGTAAAGGAGATTGTTTGAGACAATTCCCTGGTACATGGGTGACTGCCACTGGGAGTTTATCTTGTTAAAGAAAAACTCAAGGCAATATTTTGGATTGTGGATATAAAGCGGAATATAGACATTTCTAATATCATCAATCGCCGCTTCCGATGCCTTCTCAGTGTCCGAATCGTTCTCGGCAAAAATATTTAACTCGTAATAATTGTACCATCCGGCAAAGCCATTGTCCCAATTAAATCCCATTGCTATGCATGCCGCCGTAGGTACGGAATTTGATTCGTCAATCTGCTCAGGGAGAAAGAAAAGCTTTATAATCGAAGTATTCAGTAAGATTGAAGCTACGATGAGCACTAAAAGCAGTAGGTCTTTCAGTTTAAATTTCTTTATCATTCTGAGTACTAATACCGCTATCATAGCTATTGCAAAAATGGCCACATTTTTCCTGAGTGCGAAGGCCAAAAACATCGAAATGGCAAACATGATCACCTTGTAAACCTTAGGATTTTCCAAACATTCAAGGAACATCCAAAGCGCCAAAAAGCCGAAGGCCGGGCCTGCCAAATCTCCGTAAACGAACAACACATACGAATACATCGGAAAATTAAAAAGCATGGCAATAAGGTAGA
>CAZCPW010000265.1:0-1855 GCA_964499925.1 uncultured Lachnospiraceae bacterium | reverse complement strand
AGACCATCATTGAAGAGGCTGAAAGTGATTTGAGGGAATTAATGAATATTCCCGACAATTATAAGGTATTGTTTATCCAGGGCGGCGGAACGGTCCAGTTCTCCATGGTTCCCATTAACCTTTGCAAAAACGGTGTTTTCGATTATATAGTAACAGGCGCATGGTCAAAGAAGGCTGCTACGGAAGCAAAGAAGTTCGGCCGTGTAAATGTCATTGCCACAAGCGAAGACAGGAACTACAGCTATATTCCCGATTGCTCGGACCTTCCGATAGATGACGATGCAGACTATGTATATATCTGCGAAAACGAAACGATTCACGGAACCACATATCAGAAGCTTCCCAACACAAAGGGTAAGATTCTGGTAGCGGACCAGTCTTCAATGTTCCTTTCCAAGCCTTGCAATGTTTCCGATTACGGCATTATTTTCGGCGGGGTTCAAAAGAACGTCGGACCCGCAGGACTTGCTATCGTTATTATCAGGGAAGATCTCATCAGAAAGGACGTTCCCGAAAATACGCCTATTTATCTGAGATACGATACTCATGCCGACAACAATTCTTTATACAATACTCCCAACTGCTGGGCTATTTACTGCTGCGGCAAGGTATTCAAGTATTTGAAGAGTCTCGGCGGACTTGAAAAGATGAACGAGATCAATGAAAAGAAGGCAAAGATTCTTTATGATTTCATCGACTCAAGCAAGATGTTCCACGGCGCAGTTGAAAAGGAATTCCGTTCACTTATGAATGTTCCCTTTGTAACAGCCAGTGCGGAAGAGGATGCAAAGGTTGTAGCCGCTACAAAGGCCGCAGGTTTTGACAATCTTAAGGGACACAAGTCGGTTGGCGGATTAAGGGCTTCCATTTACAATGCTATGCCTATCGAAGGTGTTGAGGCCTTGGTAGAGTTCCTTAAGAAGTATGAGGAGGAAAACGGAAATGTTTAAGTATAATTGCCTGAATGCAATTTCAAACGTCGGTTTGTCGGAGTTTACCGAAGGGTATACCCGTACCGAAGATATTAATGATGCGGACGGTATCCTTGTAAGAAGTGCCGATATGCATGAAACGGAATTTTCGGATAAGGTTCTTTGCATTGCAAGAGCCGGTGCCGGTGTAAACAATATTCCAATCGACGAATGCGCAAAGAAGGGTATTGTGGTATTCAATACTCCCGGTGCAAATGCAAACGGTGTTAAAGAACTTGTTTTTGCGGGAATGCTTTATGCGGCTCGTGACCTTGTGGGCGGCATCAAGTGGTGCCTTGACAATCAGTCTGATGAAAATATCGCAAAGACTGCCGAGAAGCAGAAAAAGAACTTTGCAGGGACCGAAATTTCCGGTAAGAAGCTGGGCGTAATCGGCCTCGGAGCAATCGGCGCACAGGTTGCAAATACAGCCATTTATATGGGAATGGATGTATACGGCTACGATCCTTATATTTCCATCAATGCCGCTTGGAGTTTAAACAGACAGGTAAAGCATGTTACGGACGTAAACGAGATTTACAAGAACTGTGACTATATCACCATTCACGTTCCGCTTCTTGATTCCACAAAAAAGATGATAAACGCCGAGGCTATCAGCCTTATGAAGCCCACGGCTATTTTGCTTAACTTTGCAAGAGATTTACTCGTTGACGAAGAGGCTGTTGTTGATGCACTTTCAGCCGGTAAGCTTGCAAAATACGTTTCGGACTTCCCGAACAACACAACCGTAGGCACAAAGGGCTGCATTGTTACACCTCACTTAGGAGCTTCAACTGCAGAGTCAGAGGATAACTGTGCGAAGATGGCTGTTATCGAGATGATGGACTATCTTGAAAACGGAAACATCAAGAATTCCGTAAATT
>CAZCPW010000264.1:0-1918 GCA_964499925.1 uncultured Lachnospiraceae bacterium | reverse complement strand
TAAATCAAAAACCGTAAGTGAGAACTTTGATGAACAAATGGATGCGGCAGAGGAAAAGAACAAAGAGAATTTCGTAATTGTCTTGTCGCTCGTGGGGATTGTTATTTTCACCTTCCTATTTGAGGCAAGGGCAAGGTATTTAATCCTTTATGTTCCCTTTTTCGTGATAGCAGCTATGTTGGGTATAAATAAAACTATTACCTTTATCAACCGGCAATACGATAAGGGTAGGCTTTTACGTCTTAAAACATGATTAAAAGTAAATTAGTTGAAAAAGAACAGATTAGTAATATTCTAAAATAATATCATCAAAATAATGGCAAAAATACTTGAAACGTCATCAATTTGATGATATCTGTCGGCGAAAAATTGTGCTTTTTTACTGGTGTTTCTCACGATACTCACTCGGCGTGGTACCTACGTATGTCTTGAAAACACGGGAGAAGTGACCGGCGGAAGAAAACCCGAGATAAGATCCGATTGCGGTCAGAGATTTGTCCGAATAGCGGAGGAGGCGTTTTGCCTCCTCCGTTTTTTCTTTCAAAACGAAGTCAGCGATATTCTCCCCTGTGTCCGCCTTGAATTTCCTTGACAGATACGGGCGGCTTATATACAGCGCTTTAGCTATATCCTCCGTCTTGATGGCATCGGAAAGATGATGCTGAACGTAATTTGCCACATCCACTGCCAGCCTGGAAGGCGTTTTTCCGCAACGCAGTCGCTCTACTCGTTCAGTATAATCCAAAAGCATCTGATATTGCAGATTCGTAATCCGTTCGGGACCGGTCAACAGCTCACACTGCTGAATGTAGGAATCGCTGAGTGTGAAGGCATCATTTATCTGCATGCCTCCCTGAATCGCCGCCCGGGAAGCAAGCGTTGCCGTAACAATAAAAAGATTCTTTCTCTGGCGCAGAGGCTCCCTTGCCACGACGCCGCCGCGAACGGCCGGAGCCGATGAAAACCATTCTCTCAGTGCCGCAGTATCCCCTTTACGTACCATGCGCAAAAGAAGCTGTTCAAGGTCATAGGTGTTATGCTCTGTCGAAAATTGAGGCAAATCTTCCGGAAAGTTATCCTGCACACGCCGGCGCTCCTGCCTTATAACAAGCTCAGCCTGATCCTGCTCATGAATACTTACATCTTTAAGCTCCAATTTCTCGCCATTTAGCACATAATTCATTGTACACAGCATTTGAAGGACGCTCTCCATCGGCATGCGGACAATGCTCCTCACGCCGGATATCATGGCATCCGCCTCATCTCCCGACAAATCCAGACGAAAAGCAAGTTCCCGAAGTTCCTGATCCGTTTCCGAAATCTGACGAGTGGGACCAACGACGATTTTTACCCGACCGCTATTGACGACCCCATAGTAGTGAAACTGCGGCGTGACGCAGTATCCCACGTGGTCGCCGATTGCAAAAACTTCAGTGCGGCAAAGCACCATGGGATCCTTCGGAAGATAAACAACAGAATAGTAATATATCTGTGTATCGTCTTCAAAAATCCGAATCGGAATCCCGGCCAGATTGCCGATTGTCGTACATAAATAGCGCAAATCAATACTCGTCATTTGTCTCGCTCCATTTTGGATACAATTCTACAATTGTTAGCACAAATAAGCAAGTACCGCGAAGGGGCTTGTGCTATACTGATAAAACAAACCATCAAAACATGAAAAATTTTAGTGATTTTGCAAAAACGAAGGAGGAAGCAGGGATGTCAAAACAAAAGCTTGTGGAACACAAAATATTTCAAAGCAAGATTCATACAGACAACGTAAAACCGGCAGAAAAATGGTTGGGGTATCTTATTGGTCCTTCCGGAGCATTGCTGCTCAATGCAGTACTGGCAACATACCTGAATGTTTATTACACAGATGTTCTGAAGTTGACGGGTCTTTGGGGAGGGGCAT
>CAZCPW010000263.1:0-1935 GCA_964499925.1 uncultured Lachnospiraceae bacterium | reverse complement strand
TCATCGAACAGAAGCCTGATTTTATATTCTATCCTTCCGTATTTTACGAAAGAAATGAGTTTGAAGAAGCCGGCAACTGTTACAACTGCCCCATCGTAACCTCGTACTCCGAAAATATTAAGAATAACGTCGAGGAAATTACATCAGGCAAGGTTAAATTCAGAAATCCCTTCATGTCCTTTAAATCAGAAGAAACCATTTCTTCTTCACTGGTATTGGAATTTCCTGATATTCCCAAGGATGAAATCATTGAAGCAGTTCATGATGCCTTTACGGAATTAAACAATGCCCGTACCGATATGCAGCGTAAGGGTGAAGAAGTCGTAAAGTGGCTTGATGAAACAGGTAAGAAGGGTATCGTACTCGCAGGACGCCCTTACCACATCGACCCCGAAATCAATCACGGTATCCCCGAGATGATTAACTCTTACGGAATCGCCGTGCTTACCGAGGACAGTGTTTCTCACCTTGTAAAGCCCGACAGGCCCTTAATTGTTTCCGACCAGTGGATGTATCATTCAAGGCTTTACGCGGCAGCTAGCTTTGTAAAGACACGCGACAATATAGAGCTTATCCAGCTTAACTCTTTCGGCTGCGGTGTCGATGCCGTTACAACGGATCAGGTTAACGATATTCTTTCCGATTCAGGCAAGATTTATACCTGCTTAAAGATTGATGAAGTTAACAATTTAGGAGCTGCAAGAATCCGTATCCGCTCTCTGATTTCAGCAGTCAGAGTCCGTGATATGAAGCATACAAAAAGAACGATTAAATCAAGCGCATACCATCGTAAAATATTTACGGAAGAAATGCGTAAGGACTACACGATTCTTTGTCCTCAGATGTCACCGATACATTTCGGTATGCTTGAAGTAGCCTTCAATAATGCGGGTTACAAACTTGTCATCCCGGATGTACCGACAAAGACCGCTATCGATTACGGTTTGAAATATGTAAATAACGATGCCTGCTACCCTTCCCTTCTTGTAACGGGTCAGTTAATGGCTGCACTTACTTCGGGAAAATACGATGTAAATAAAACCGCTTTAATCATTACCCAGACCGGAGGCGGATGCAGAGCTACCAACTACATTGCATTTATAAGACGAGCTCTCAGAAAAGAGGGCCTTGAAAACGTGCCCGTTATCAGCTTAAATCTTTCGGGCTTTGAGCCAAACCCCGGCTTTAAACTTGATATGCACTTACTTGTAAGAGGCGTAATGGCTGTTTTCTTCGGCGATATCTTCATGAGGGTCTTATATGCAACAAGACCTTATGAGGCAGTAAAAGGCTCGGCCGACAAGCTTCACAAAGAATGGGAAGATAAATGCAATGCTTTCCTGTCAAGAAAGTTTTGCTCAATAATTACCTTCAAGAAAATGTGTGCCCGGATTGTAAGGGATTTTGACAACCTTGAAAGAAAGGATATAGTAAAGCCGAAGGTCGGTATTGTAGGAGAAATCTTGGTAAAGTTCTCTCCCACAGCAAACAATCACTTGGTAGAACTGCTTGAAGCAGAAGGCGCCGAGGCCGTAATGCCTGACCTTATGGACTTCATCCTTTACTGCTTTAAAAATCAGGAATTCAAGGCTAAGTACTTAGGTACCAGTAAGAAAACCGCACGAAACACAAGACTTGGCATCAAAGCAATCGAATGGATCAGAAACTCGTATTCGAAAGCATGTGCTAAAAGCAAGCACTTTAACAAGCCCGCAAACATTGATGAGCTTGCAAAGCTTGCCGAAAGCATCGTTTCTGTCGGCAACCAGACTGGTGAAGGTTGGTTCTTAACCGGTGAAATGATTGAGCTTATCAACAACGGTGTTAAAAACATCGTATGCTGCCAGCCTTTCGGTTGTCTTCCGAACCACATCGTCGGAAAGGGCGTAATCAAGAAATTAAGAAGCACCTACAAGGGCTCGAATATCGTTGCAA
>CAZCPW010000262.1:0-1989 GCA_964499925.1 uncultured Lachnospiraceae bacterium | reverse complement strand
TTTACTTCGCTTTTCATAGATGATTTGTGCGTTGACGAAAGTACAAGGGGCAAGCATGTCGGAGAGAGCCTTTTTAACTATGTAAAGGAAGAGGCCAAGCGTTTAGGCTGTTACGAGGTAACTTTAAATGTTTGGACAGGCAATACTTCGGCAGAAAAGTTCTATGAAAAGATGGGTCTTAAGACCAAAGAAAGACAGATGGAGTACATCTTATAAATGTTTAGATTCGGTACATTAATTAACAGCGTAGGTATAGTGGCGGGAGGCATTGTCGGCCTTTTCGCCGGCAGGTTTTTTAAAACAGAGCAGCAGGAGTCGCTTAATAAGGCATGCGGAGTCAGCGTTCTTTTTATAGCAATCGCAGGAGCAATGGAAGGAATGCTCACGGTTGAAGGAACGACCCTAACGAGCGGCAAGTCAATGCTGGTTGCGCTTTGTCTCGCCCTCGGAACCATTATCGGAGAGCTATTGGGCATCGAGAGATGGTTTGAGAGATTCGGCGAGTGGCTTAAAAAGAAAACCGGCAGCGGCGGAGACAATAAATTCGTAAATGCCTTTGTGACCGCTTCGCTCACTGTTTCAATCGGAGCAATGGCGATAGTCGGAGCAATACAGGACGGTATACTCGCAGATCCGTCGACACTTGTATTGAAAACGGTTTTGGATACCGTCATTATTGCAGTCATGGCATCTTCAATGGGAAAGGGTGCGATTTTCTCGGCGATTCCCGTTTTTGTGTTTGAAGGAGCCATAACAATACTTGCAAAACTTGTTTCACCGATTATGACGGACACGGCGCTTGCGTATCTTTCACTTATTGGGTCGATACTTATATTCTGTATAGGAATAAACCTTGTATGGGGAAAGAAACTGAATGTGGCAAACATGCTGCCTGCCGTGATATTGGCGGTAGCAGCCGCATATCTACCTTGGAACTTTTAAGGGGGCATGACATATGCTTACAATTTTAAAGAAGTTATTTATTAAAGAAGATATGACGGAAACCGCAAAGCGCACACTTACCGGAGTGCTCTGCGGTTTTCTTGGAATTGGGCTAAACATTTTTCTTTTTGCGGGAAAGCTGACAGCGGGGCTTGTGTCCGGATCGGTGTCAATTACAGCCGACGCCTTTAATAACCTTTCCGATGCCGGCTCTTCCATGGTAACAATCTTCGGTTTCAGATTGTCGCAGGCAAAACCGGACCCCGAGCATCCGTACGGCCACGGGCGGATGGAATATATTTCGGGCCTGGTCATAGCGGCAATTATCATTGTAATGTCCTTTGAACTGTTCAAGGAATCCGTAAAGAAGATCATCAACCCGGAGGCGACGGAGCTTTCGGCTATCGTGGTGATAATACTGATTGCCTCGATTCTGGTTAAGTGCTACATGTCCTTTTACAACCGTCAGACTGCAAAAAGAATAAATTCCGCAGCGCTTGAAGCAACGGCAAAGGATTCATTAAGTGACTGCATTGCAACAGCGGTTGTCTTACTTACAAGCATTCTCGGATATTTCACAAATCTTCACCTTGACGGATGGTGCGGTGTGATAGTATCACTTTTCATTTTCTATTCGGGCTTTTCCGCGGCGAGAGATTCGATAAGCCCGTTACTTGGAAACCCACCGAGCCAGGAGCTTGTTGACAAAATAGAAGAGACTGCTCTTAATTTCAGTAAGGATATTGTCGGCGTTCACGATCTGATGGTTCATGAATACGGCCCCGGCAGAAAAATCATTTCCCTGCACGTTGAGGTTCCGGCGGACGGAGATATCTTGAGCCTCCACGATATAATAGACAATCTTGAAAAAAAGCTTGCACGGGATTTAAACTGTGTAGCTACGATACACATGGATCCGGTTGATACGAAGGACCCCAGGGTAGCCATGCTTAAAGAAAAGGTTTCAAACCTTGTAAAGGAAGTTTATAAAGACATTAGCATTCACGATTTCAGGGTTGTATTCGGCGAAACGCATACCAATCTGAT
>CAZCPW010000261.1:0-1992 GCA_964499925.1 uncultured Lachnospiraceae bacterium | reverse complement strand
CACCGTCGGACCACTTCATGCCTTCTCTTAAATGGAAGGTCCAGGTCTTGTAATCATCGCTTACTTCGTAGCTCTTGATTACGTTCGGATAATAAGAACCGTCGTTGTTGTAGTGAACGATTGTCTCAAGGATAGGTCTGGAAATATCCCATGAACCTCCGCCGTAAGCCAAGTCAAGGTCTCCGCCGTAGGTTCCGATTGCAAGTGTATCGCCTGCAACGTCCGTTGTTTCAACGAAGATGTTGTCCGCATCGGGGATACGCTCTTCAACTGCCGGAAGTGTTCCTGCCGTTACCTGCTCTGTAAGCATGGGAGCTTCTGAATAACCCTTAACCTCTTCAACTACTTCTTCCGAAACGGATGCTTCTGTCGAAGCGGAAGTTGACTCGGAAACGGATGTGGAAGTTGAGCTTCCGCAGCCTGCAAGCATTGACAATGCCGTTGCAGCCGAAAGAATGACTGCTGCAATTTTTTTGCTTGTTGTCTTTTTCATATTTACCTCCATTCTTGATGACTCTTTGCCATCTGATATGGATATATTAACAAGCAATTAAATATGCTTCTACTCAGAATTTTGAATTATTTTGTAAAAACTATGTAAATTTTGTTGTCAAGGTGCGAAAAAAATAATTATTACGCAATATTTGTGGTAATTTCGCGTAATGTTTTGCATTTATTGCTTTTCTTTTTCCTTTATAAAGCAAATAATGCACTATTTATGCCATCGCAGCACATCCTGCCAAAGCAAAATGTGCTGCGTGTCCTATCTATAATTCCTTAATCCACAAGTATCTCGGATCGTCGTCCCTCGTGGTCCAGGGATTGCCGTCTAGATGCCTAATCATCCAGCAATAGTACATCGGAAAGCCCGGAGCACTGCACTGGGGATGAGTCTCCCCGGGAGTAATGTGTGCTACGCTTCCGTCCTTAATCTTGTAGGCATTGTCGCCTATGAAACAGGCACCGAAGCCTTCGGGGCGCTCGTATCTGTAGTAGTAAACCTCCGGCTGCGGGTGAGAATGCGGAGTGTAGCTTGAAAAACTTCCCTGATGATTGATTACCTCTCCGTTTACCATGTTTGAATAGGGGGCATTCGAATAGTCAAAAACAGTCCTGACCGTTCTTTCCATACGGTTCTCGCACGAACCCTTGCCGAAAGTTTCATTGGTGCACATTGAAGGAGTATAGAAAATCGTCTTAAAGGTCCTGTCGTTTAAAGTCTTCTGAACCAAAACTTCCGAATCTTCAACCGCCTCGACCGTGATGACAATACCCTTGCAGGCATGCAGGCAATATGGACCTTCGCTTATAAAGTCGTGTCTTTCGCCTTCGCAGACTATTCTTTCGTCGCCTTCCGAATAGGAAACCGTGAATTCGCCCTTGATGAGCAAAACCGCTGTTTCCTCGTTGTCGGAAGCAAATGTCTTCTTTTCGCCTTTCTTCATGTTGTAAACGGCAATGTCCATCATCATGTCATTGTCTTCACCGTAGGAAGAAAGCTGCTTTTTATTTTCTTTATCAAATTCAGGATAAAAAAACTGATTGTTCATAGTCTGCCTCTTAAAACTTAATCTCGGAAAGCTTAACGGGTCTGTGCTCTTCAACCGACTTCTTGGCTGCAATGCCCATGAGTACGGGCTTGAGTCCGTCGATAACGCCGAGAGGAGTGTCCGTATCCTCTTCGATAGCCTTTACAAAGAGCTGAACCTCTCTTGAGAAGGACTCCATGTAACGCTCAAGGAAAAAGTACAAGGGTTTCTCACCGGTGATGCCGTCTGCACCCGAGAATACAAGGCTTGAAGCGGTATCGTTTGAAGTCTGAACCATTCCCTTTGTGCCGAGCACTTCAGCACGCTGGTCGTATCCGTATACAGCCTTACGGCAGTTGTCAATCATGGCAATTGCACCGTTTTCCATCTTTAAGGTAATAAGTGCGGTGTCAACATCGCCTGCCTTGCCGATTGCGGGGTCTACCAAAACTGCTGCCTGAAC
>CAZCPW010000260.1:0-2001 GCA_964499925.1 uncultured Lachnospiraceae bacterium | reverse complement strand
ACATTTCCTTCTGAGCCTTAAGTAAAAGTCTTAAGCCTGCGGAAGAAACATACTCGAGTTTTTCCATGTCGATTACAAGAGTTTCGGTGGTGGGAAGAATCTCGTCAAGCTTCACTTCCAAAGAAGGAGCCGTTACCGTATCAAGTCTTCCGATTAATTCGACGGTAACCCCGTTTTCGTTTTTTGTTTCAATGCTTAAGCTCATTTTTATATCCTCCGAATTTTAATCTTCTCTGATATGCTCGTTGTCAAGATGCCAAAGCCAGGCGTTCCTGTCCTCGGCCCATGAGAACCTTCGCATATATTCTTCATTATACTTTAAGAGCGGTTCTTTTTCACCTGCCAGAATATGATAAAGATCGCAGTCGACCAACTTCGTATCAATGTAGCGGCGTCTTCCGTCGGAACATAGAATATCCGAAATTCCCCAGCTCTTAAGTGTCTTAATAAGTCTGCTTGAGGTTGTTCGGTAAAGTGCGGTTGTACTCTCGTCACTTTCTTTATCCGGCCACAGATAGGAAATCGCTTCGCCTGCGGTAAGTCCCGCATCGCCCTGATTGACCAAAAGTGCAAAGAGTTCCTCGACCTTCGGCCGAGAGAATACCGCAACATGGCCTCTCACCTTTACCACGAAATCGGGAATGGTCTGTATCTCCACATCGATGGCCCTTTTAGGCTGCATGCGCACTGCCTTGTCGAATTCCCTTCGGATATCCTCCGTCGTAAAAGGCTTTAAAATGTAGCCGATTGCGTTGAGTTTGAAGGCCTGCATCGCATACTTGGTATGCTCGGTGACAAAGATGATTCGTACATTTTCATCAAGCGACTGCAAAAATTCGGCAAGTTTGAGTCCGTTTCCGTCCTGAAGCTTTATATCAAGGAAGGCTATGTCAATCTTATTGTCCTTTGCGAACTCCTCGACTTCTTTTTGTCCAAGGAACAGCTTGTAGTCATCGACATCGGGAAATTCCTTTATGATGCTTTCAAAGCCTTCCAGTTGCGTAGGTTCATCATCTACGTAGATAACTCTCATTGCTTTCTCCCTGTAAGTTTAGTCGTTTGTGTCAACTCTCTGGCGTTCTACGAGCTCGGCGAAGAAGCCGTTGGCCTTAATCAGCTCGTCATAGGTGCCGTCTTCGATAATCTTTCCTCCGTCAAGAACGATGATACGGTCGCATTGCTTTATCGTAGACAAACGGTGAGCAACGACTATTCTCGTGCACTTAAGTGCGGCAAGCGCATCGGAAACCTGCTTCTGAGTGATGTTGTCAAGAGCACTGGTTGCCTCGTCGAAGATCAAAACCTTCGGCTTGGGTGCAATGGCACGGGCAATCATGATTCTTTGTTTCTGACCGCCGGAAATTCCGCCGGCGCCTTCCGAAATCATGGTCTGCATGCCCATCGGCATTGCCTTTATATCATCTGCGATTCCGGCTATCTCTGCTGCCTCCCAGGCTTCTTCCATGGTAAGCTGCGGAGCGGAAATCGTAATATTCGAGAAAATATCGCCTCTTAACAACTTTCCGTCCTGAGTAACAACACCCATCTTCTTACGAAGCGACTGAACGTCGAGTGTGCTTAAATCCTTACCGTCGTAGTAAACGGCACCCTTATTCGGCTTTTCAAAGCCAAGGAGCAAACGGATAAGCGTTGACTTACCGCAGCCCGTCTTGCCTACGATTGCGACATACTGACCTGCCTTAATCTTGAAAGAAAGATTGTCGAAGATGACCGGCATATTCTCATCGTAACGGAAGGAAATGTTGTTTAATTCAATGGCACCCGAAATCTTCTCAACGGGTTTAAAGGTTTCCGTTATTTCCGGTGCGGTTTCCATGATGGGCTTTGCCATATCAAGGATAGGTCTGATCTGTGCAATCGTCGTGGTAATGGAGACGAGTGACAGGAATGCTCCCGATACCATAGCGTAAGCCGAGTTGAATGCATAGTAGTTTGCAACGGTAACTCCGCTTTGAACTGCCGCATAGTACATTACGATTG
>CAZCPW010000259.1:0-2012 GCA_964499925.1 uncultured Lachnospiraceae bacterium | reverse complement strand
TTTATGCCTCCGCTGTTTTTACGTCTCTCGCTCATTATAACATCTGACAAGCCTTTCCACATGAAAAGAGCGTAAATTTATTTCCTCCGAAGACGCATATTCCGCAAATGATATTGTCATATCGTCATTTGCCGCAATAAGCAAATCATCTATTCCGTCTTCCTCCGCCTTATCTAAACGGCCACGTCAAAATTTTTAAACATAACTATTACCGGGAAAAATACAATCTTACACAGAAGTTTTATTACTCCAAACGTTGCTTTAAAGAACAAATACGCACAAAGCATAATACTTACCCCCTCTTTTTAATTTATATCATAGCTGCATTCTTCAAAAAATCTACAATTAAGGCAGCAACCGCTGCATCTTTTAAGTGTTTTTCGCTTCTTCCAGCGTAACCAGTACATTAGTCTTCGCACACGTTTCACCTCCGTCATTTATTTCTCTTTAAAAGTTCGGCCAGCACCACCAAAGGAAAAATCAAAATGCATATCAATGCCATCGCAACAACCTCCTTAAAAATATTGATTAACCTCACATTTACTTTTTCAATTTTCTTTATGACATTATAGTCTCACCTCATATGTCCGTTAAAAATGCCAGCCTGCAAACCCGCATGGTTACCGGGTTTCCTACGTTTTTCTTTTTTCACAAATAAAATCGGGCAATCAACACAAAAGTCAATCTGCACCAACTGTCCGAAATAAATCTTCATATATATTGTCTTCTTTATTTCTGCCGCATGGCATTGACCGATGCTATGCACATCATTTATGCCTTAAGAAAGTTAAATGCAGAGATCAAAAGTGTTCCTTCTGCAAATTCTCTTAGCTGCACATATCCTCAATGTACTCATTAAGTTTCTGTACGTTAACGATTGCACGGTTTCCGATTTTGCGGACTGCTCCGGCCTCCTGGGCCAATTCAATAAAGCTGTTTCTGCCAAGCGAATAAAGCTTTGCTCCTTCAGCATAGCTTACATACGGTTTTTGTGAGCATTGAACCAGTAGTTCAAGCGTTTCAATTGTAAATTCTTCCTGTCTTTGTAATCCCATCGTAAAAACCTCCTTAATCCTTCCTCCCCATGGTTTCGATATAATTTTCAAATGTTTCCACCTTAATCAGAACTGTTCCGCCGATCTTATAAACAGCACCGGAATCCTTCGCCAATTTTCTTACAGTTGATAATCCTATGGAATAAAGCTTTGTCGCCTCGTCAAGCCGGATATACTTCTTAGCTCCGCATTCAACAAGCTCCTGCAAATGTTCAACCTCTTCACGCATCATAATCTCCGCTTCCTCCTTATCTGCTTTTTCTTTCTCCTTGAATTTCGCCTGCGTTTCAAGATATTTGTCTACAATATCCAAATCCACCAGTGTTGTTTTTCTGATTGGGAGATTGGCTCCCGCGGCTTTTGAAATCTTGACAAATAGTGCATAGGACATGTTATAAAGCCGGGCTCCCTGATAATAGGAAACGTACCGGTGCCTTTTGCTTTTCTTAATGTACTTGTCGAGATCCGGTGCTCGGCTTTTTGGATTCTTTTTAAACATATTCATTCCTTTCCATCAGCGATGTTCTTCATTGCCCCGCAGCAATAAGTCCATAACGAAAAAGCACCTGTTTTCGGTATTTCTACCAAAAGCAAGTGCTTTACCTTTTTCCCTGTTCCTTAAGGGTTAATATTTATTTTTCATCTGCTGACTCAAATTTGACTCACTGTTTTCAGTCTGTTTGACGCAAATTTGACTCAATTGAAAGGAATTTATAGCCGTCCCCGATTTTTTATCGGATTCGTTTATTATTAATTACGTTTGTCATTAACCACCGGGTTTGTTACAGATATGCTTCATTGTTACCCGGTAAGACACATCTATAAGCTGCTTATTAAGCGTTCCCTGATGCTGCACATTTCCGAAGCGGTTAACAAAGATAAAATCTCGATAGCCGTCAATCGTAGCTTCACTTTTGATTTCAAGCTCCTCCTGAAACTTTCTTTCCAACAGAAATG
>CAZCPW010000258.1:0-2015 GCA_964499925.1 uncultured Lachnospiraceae bacterium | reverse complement strand
AAAGAAGCAGCAAGGATTTTAAAACATTTTTCTTCATAAAATCTCCCTTATAGTATGTTTTAAGATGATACCAAAGTCAAAACTCCCCTTGCAAGCAAGCTTGCATGGAAGTTTTGACCTTTTGACCTCTGTATCATAATAGCAAACAGTTATTTTTTTAACAGAGCAAAAAGCATTAACAATACTTAATTTTTTCTTAACCCGTTCTCTATTTTTTACTGTTGTTTATCATTTTTAAATATCGTAGGATAAGTCTATGAATTAAGCTGACCCTACGGAGGATTATATGAGCAAAACACTTTTTTTAAAAGGCTTTTCTTTCTGTGAATTTCCGCTTGAAACACCTGTCGAGGATATGTTTTCATCGGATTTGTTTTACCCCGTTGATATCCCCCATGACTACATGATTTATCATACCGAGGATCTTTACAAGGACAGTATCGGCTGCTACAAAAAAATCTTTAACTTAAAGTCCAAGACCGGTCATACCTACCTGCTGCGATTTGAAGGCGTCTATATGGATTCACGTATCTACTTAAACGGGAAGCAAATTTTCGAGTGGAAATACGGCTATTCGACCTTTGATGTTGATTTGACTCCGTACTTAAAGAACGGAAAAAACACCCTTTTCGTAACCTGCACGTACAGATCCCCCAATTCCCGCTGGTATTCGGGCGCCGGAATTTACCGAAACGTCTGGCTGATTGACAAGGACTTTGCATACCTTCCCATGGACGGCGTATACGTTTCGACAAAGAAAGACGATGATGAATTCTTAGTGCAAATCGACACGGAAGGTGTAGCGTTAAACAGTACCCAGGCCGTCATCAGGCATTCTCTGTTTGATAAAGACAATACTTTAGTTGCCTCTTGTGAAAAAGAAATTTCTTTATCCGAAAATGTAACCGTAAACACCCAGTTCATGCATATAAAAGATCCCGTTTGCTGGGATATAGAAAATCCTTATGTTTACAGCCTTAAGACAGAGCTCTTAGCAGAAGGCAAAGTCATTGACTCAGACTTAAATCCCCTGGGCTTTAGGACAATTTCTTTCGACCCGGACAAAGGTTTCTTTTTAAACGGTAGAAATGTAAAAATAAACGGCGTCTGCGAGCATCACGATCTCGGTGCTCTCGGAAGCGCCATGAACAAAAAAGCTCTTAAGAGACAGTTTGAAAAGCTTATTAAGATGGGCGTAAATTCCATTCGTACCTCACACAACATGCCGGCCGTAGAGGTAATGGAACTTGCCGATGAGATGGGGCTTTTGATCTTTTCCGAAAGCTTTGACATGTGGGAACTTCCGAAGACTACCTACGATTACGGAAACTACTTCCCGGAGTGGTTTGAAACCGATATAAGAAGCTGGGTTCGTCGTGACCGCAATCACCCTTCTTTATTCATATGGAGCATCGGTAACGAGATTTATGACACGCATGCCGGTTCGGGTTACAAATGGACACTTGCATTGAGAGATGCCGTTAAAAAATACGATTATCATCACAATGCCTATATAGGAATCGGTTCGAACTATATAGAATGGGACAATGCCCAGAAGTGTTCAAACGAGCTTGAACTCTCGGGCTACAACTATGGTGAAAGGCTTTACGACGAGCACCACAATAAGTATCCTCACTGGTGCATCTTCGGAAGCGAAACAGCCTCAACCGTACAAAGCAGGGGAATTTACCATTTCCCTTATGAAACAAGAATTCTTACCTATGAGGACGGACAGTGCTCGTGCCTCGGAAACTGTTCCACAAACTGGGGCGCCAAGAGCGCAGCATGGGTCATCGCCGAACACAGAGACCGTGACTTTGTATTCGGACAATATTTGTGGACAGGATGGGATTATATAGGAGAGCCTACACCCTTCCACTCTAAAAATTCTTTCTTCGGACAGATTGATACAGCCGGATTTGAGAAGGATACATATTATCAGTATCAGGCAGAATGGACAGATTATAAGAAGTCACCGATGGTTCATTTGCTGCCCTATTGGGACTTTAACGAGG
>CAZCPW010000257.1:0-2028 GCA_964499925.1 uncultured Lachnospiraceae bacterium | reverse complement strand
CAAACGTTGTACGTGCATCTTCGGATCCCGGAGACATCATTATCCTGCTCGGCGGTCGTACGGGTCGTGACGGCTGCGGCGGTGCAACGGGATCGTCGAAGGTTCATACGGAAAGCTCGATTGAGACCTGCGGAGCTGAAGTTCAGAAGGGTAATGCGCCCACGGAAAGAAAGATTCAGCGTCTGTTCAGACGTCCCGAGGTTACAAGGCTTATAAAGAAATGCAATGACTTCGGCGCAGGCGGTGTTTCCGTTGCAATCGGAGAGCTTGCCGACGGACTTAGGGTAAATCTCGACCTCGTTCCGAAGAAGTATGCAGGCTTAGACGGAACCGAGCTTGCCATTTCCGAATCCCAGGAGAGAATGGCAGTTGTCGTATCCCCCGAGGATGCCGACAAATTCCTTGAATATTCCGCAGAGGAGAATCTCGAGGCTGTCAAGGTAGCTTACGTCACCGAAGAGCCCAGACTCATACTTACATTCAAGGATAAAGAAATAGTAAATCTTTCAAGAGCATTTCTTGATACAAACGGCGCACATCAGGAGACGGATGTAGTCGTTGAAATGCCCGATGAAAAAGAAAACTACTTTGAGAAAATTGCCATCGAAGGCGTGCGTGAAGCAGTTGACGCCGACGATTTTAAAAAGGCCGCGCTTTTGACTTTGAGCGACTTAAACGAATGTTCCGAAAAAGGACTTGTCGAGAACTTTGACGCTTCCATAGGCGCAGGTTCGGTACTCATGCCTTATGGCGGAAAGACGCAGCTAACCGAGACTCAGACCATGGTCGCAAAGCTTCCGAGCCTTGATAAAAAGACGGATACCGTCACCATGATGAGCTACGGCTTCGATCCCTTCCTTTCAAGCTGGTCGCCCTATCACGGAGCTGTGTATGCGGTTCTTTCTTCGATGTCAAAAATTGTTGCTTCGGGCGGTGATGCGACGAAGATCCGCTTTACCTTCCAGGAATACTTTAAGCGCATGACGGAAGATCCCAAGCGCTGGAGCCAGCCTTTCTCCGCTCTGCTTGGAGCCTATGACGCCCAGATCGGATTCGGTCTTCCTTCAATCGGAGGCAAGGATTCAATGTCCGGAACCTTTGATTCCTACGATGTTCCGCCGACTTTGGTTTCTTTTTCCGTCGATGTGGCAAAAGAAAAGGACGTCATCACTCCGGAGCTTAAAAAAGCCGGGGATGTACTGGTATACTTCCCGATTGAACATGACGAGTTTGACCTTCCCAATTACGAAAGCACGCTTGAGATGTTTGATTACATTTCAAAGTTAAACGGCGAGGGCAAGGTAAAGGCAGCCTACACCACGGATGCAAACGGAATTTTTGTTTCTGCGGCAAAGATGGGCTTCGGAAACAACCTCACGGTTGAATTCGATGACGAGCTTGAGACGAAAGAACTTTTTGAAAATGCTCTGGGCGGAATCCTTGTTGAAATGGAAGAGATGCCGGAAGAAGATTTGATAGAGCATGTAAGAGCCGGAAAGGTAACGGATAACGGCGTTTACATGCACAAGGGACAAACTCTTGAATTAAAAGAGGCTCTTGATACCTGGAAAGCACCGCTTGAGAGCGTATTCCCCACAAAGGCATATAAGGGAAGCGAAAAGCTTTCGGATGAGATTTATAATGCCGAGACGGTTTATGTGTGCAAACACAAGGTTGCGCGCCCGAAGGTATTCATTCCCGTATTCCCCGGCACCAACTGTGAATACGATTCCATGAAAGCCTTTGAAAAAGCAGGCGCAGACACGGTTGTAAAGGTATTTAAGAATCTTTCGTCCGAGGATATAAAGGAGTCGGTAGAGATATTTGAAAGAGAAATTAACGATTCTCAGATTATCATGTTCCCAGGCGGATTTTCAGCCGGCGACGAACCCGACGGTTCCGCAAAGTTCTTTGCGACTGCCTTCAGAAATGAGAAGCTTAAAGAAGCCGTTATGAAGCTTTTAAATGAACGCGACGGACTTTGCCTCGGTATCTGCAACGGTTTCCAGGCACTTATAAAGCTGGGAC
>CAZCPW010000256.1:0-2052 GCA_964499925.1 uncultured Lachnospiraceae bacterium | reverse complement strand
AGAGGGCTTGCCTCTCCCTCTGGGAGAGGTGGCCGAGCGCAGCGAGGCCGGAGAGGGCTTGCCTCTCCCTTTGGGAGAGCCAAACACGCATCTAAAGTCCGGCCTTTTCTTTATCCATATGGCTTGTGAACGATTAATTTAGATGTTAAGATGAGGTCGAATAGCGTAAAGGCATTAAACGATATATTCTATTTACGGCCAAACTAATGGAGACGGCATTATGAACACAAGAGATAAAGAAGTATTAAATATGCAGCTGACACTGATTCCGTTGTTGTCAAATGCGTGGGGAAAAAATTACAGTGATTTGGCTGATGTCTTCGAAAAATATGACGTTCTAAGTTACATAGACGTTTGTTATGAAAATTACAATTCGACAGGTAACCAAGGAATCATTGACGATCTTAAGGATTACATTGAAATGCAGGGAGGCGTTATCTCATGAAAAAACTTTATCATGGTTCGCTAAGCCTATTTGATGAAATCGATTTGTCTGAAAGCAAGGGATACAAGGATTTCGGCAAAGGCTTTTATGCGTCGTCAGTGGAACAGCACGCTGAAAAACTTGCAGTTAGGAATAAAGAAATACTGATAAAACGTCAAAATATTTTAAAAGTAAGAAATCCCAAGTTTAAATCGGACCCGATAATAGCATATCGCTATAATTTGATTTTTGATGAACGGATCGAGGATTTGGCTGTGAAGGAGTTTTTAACCGCCGATGCAGAATGGCTGCGTTTTATTGTCGCAAACAGAAAGAGTCCTGTATCCGTACATAATTATGATATTGTTATCGGGCCAACGGCTGATGCACAGACTACAATGATTATCAATGAATATTTGGATGAACTTGAAAGTTCTTGTTTCAGAGATGATGTATGTGCCAAAGTAATTAAAGAATTAATGCCGGAAAATTTGCCAAAACAGTATTTCTTCGGAACAGAAAGAGCATTGAATACCCTTAAATTTGACAAAATCAAAAGGCAGGTGATTTCATAGTGTTACAGCAAACAGAGGTAAAAAAGGTAATTAGGGTTATATCTTCCTACTTAGTTGAAAAACTTATGAATTATAAAGATATAACGCGTGACGAGGCTATAGAATTGCTCATGAAGACGGCTTGCTATGAGGCTCTTATGAATCAGGAAACTGATTTATATTTGGATTCAAGGGAAGCTGTTTGGAATGTATTGAAAGAAGAATTAGAAGGAAACCCATGCAGTGTGTTGAACGTATGAGCATAGCATCTGTATCAAAATTAAATTTTCTTCGGTAGCAATTTGAATCAAGTAATAAAAAGGCGGCATGCATTGGCATGTCGCCTTTTTTGTACTTAGAAATGTTTTAAAGTACTTAAAATTTCTTTTGGTAGTTATCAGCCGCCGGGAAGGGGATTATTTGTCTTCCTCAACCTTGGCTGCGTTCTTCTTAACCTGATGACGTCTGTAGAGCTCTGCGCCTGTTGTGCCGAGAGCAAGTACGATGAGGATCCACCACCAGCTCATAGCCTCTTCGTCAACTGCGGGAGCAAGAGGAGTTTCGGAATCATCGATTACTACAGCTTCGTCAACCTTCTCGGGCTCTGTAACCTTCTCTTCTTCAACGGTTTCTGCTAAAGGAGTTTCCTCTTCAACGATGGTAACTTCTTCCTCTGTCGGTGCAGCGGCTACCGCACGAACTGCAGCGGGTGCTGCTGCGGGAGCAGCTGTAACTACAGTTGCGATAGGAGTTGTCTCTGTCGTAACGGGAGTATCGTCATCATCTTCATCTTCTTCTGCGGGAGGAGTAAGTCTTTCAACTGCTTCCTGGTAAGCCTCACGAGCTTCTTCTGCAAGATCCTTGACTTCTTCGTAGTCCTCTTCAGCTCCGGTAAGCTTTTCCTTTGCAGTATTCAATGATGACTTAAGTTCATCTAAAATACCGTCACTGTTTAAATCATCTTTTGCTCTGAGAAGCTTTTCAATCTCATTCTGCAAGGTCTCTACATCCGTTACTGCCTGATTTAAAGCTGCCTGAGCCTTTGTAAGTTCACTCTTAAGGTTCTCGTATGCA
>CAZCPW010000255.1:0-2058 GCA_964499925.1 uncultured Lachnospiraceae bacterium | reverse complement strand
CTTCAGAAAAATGCGGAGCCGGTTCAGAAGATTACCATTGTTCCGAGGACAATGGGTGCCCTCGGCTATGTAATGCAGGTTCCGGAAGAAGAGAAGTATTTAAACACGGAAAAAGAACTCCGTACTATGCTGGTCGGTCTTCTCGGCGGACGTGCGGCTGAGGAAATAGTATTTGATTCCGTTACGACAGGCGCTTCAAACGATATCGAAAAGGCCACAAGCATTGCAAGAAGCATGGTGACCCAGTACGGTATGAGCAAGAAATTCGGTCTTATCGGACTTGAAAGCGTCGAAAGCCGTTATCTTGACGGCAGAACTGTTTTAAACTGCAGTGACGTAACGGCAGCCGAAATAGACAAAGAAGTGATGGAAATCTTAAAGGAAAGCTACGAAGAAGCGAAGCGCCTGCTTCTTGAAAACAGAAGCGTGCTTGACAAGATTGCGGCTTACCTCATAGAGAAAGAAACCATTACCGGCAAAGAGTTCATGGAAATCTACAGGCGCGAAAAAGGTATTTCGGAACCCGAACCCAAGGATGATGCAAAGAATCCTGGAACATCCGAAGCAAAGAATGCTTCCGAGAATCCCGCATCTGAAGATGGCAAGGCTGCGGAAACAACCGGTGAAGCTCAAGCTTCCGAAAATACCGCCTCTGCCGGAAACTCAGAGGAAAGTACCTCGCAGACAGCAAATGCAGCCCCTGCCGGTGAATCCGTAAACACCTTTGAAGGCGTCTTAAAGGATGCCGTGGATACACAGGACTAAACCTATGTTTAACATACAGGAAGAATTGGATAAACTCCCGCACAAGCCGGGAGTTTATCTTATGCATGACAAAGATGACAATATAATATACGTCGGCAAAGCAAAAATTCTTTACAATCGTGTAAGGTCTTATTTTCGTGAGTCCACGAAGAAGACCTTAAAGATTCAGCGTATGGTTTCGCTAATCGACCATTTCGAATACATCGTCGTCGATTCGGAACTTGAAGCGCTGGTCTTGGAAAACAATCTCATCAAGGAATACAATCCCAAATACAATACCCTTTTAAAAGATTCAAAGACTTACCCTTATATAAAAGTTTCCGTTAACGAGGAATACCCGCGCATATTCATGGTGCGGAACACTCGCCGCGACAAGGCAAAATATTTCGGCCCTTTCACAAGCGCTCAGGCGGTAAACGACATAATCGAGCTTTTGAATGCGACATTTAAGCTCAGGTCTTGCCAAAAGAAATGTTCTTTCGGCACTTCAATAGACAGACAGTGTTTAAACTACCATATGAAGCGCTGCCTCGGCCCTTGCAGCGGAACGGTTCCGATCGAAGAATACTCCGAAGGGATAAAGAAAGCTCTTGATTTCCTAAACGGAAATGACAAGACCATACTGCGGGAACTTAAAGAGAAAATGGACTCGGCTTCCGAAAGGCTTGATTTTGAAGAGGCCATCAAATATAGGGAGCTCTATGAATCCGCAACGCGCATCATAGAACGTCAGAAGATTACCGACACCGACGAAGAGGACAGAGACATTATTGGAATTGCCAAGGACGAGACCGACGCCGTGGTACAGGTTTTCTTTATCCGTGACGGGAAGATGATTGGAAGAGAGCATCACCATATCGGGGAAATCGAGGGCGATGAGGCGGCAAGCATCCTTTCCGAATTTATAAAGCGCTACTATACCGGAACCCCTTACGTTCCGTCCGCCATAATGCTTCCGTTCGAGATTGAAGAGGCTTCTGCGATAGAGGAGTGGCTTTCCTATGTAAAGGGCAGGAAGGTTAAGCTCATCATTCCGAAGGTCGGCACCAAGGAACGCCTCGTAGAGCTTGCAAACAACAATGCGGCGCTGGTACTTTCTCAGGATAAAGAAAAAATCATTAAAGAAGAAAAGCACACAAAAGGCGCGGCAAAAGAACTTGCGGATCTGATAGGTTTGGAAAAGGCGGGCCGCATCGAAGCCTACGATATTTCAAATACCAACGGATTTGAAAACGTCGGCTCGATGGTCGTGTTTGAAGAGGGGAAGCCTGTGAAGGGCAACTACCGCAAATT
>CAZCPW010000254.1:0-2058 GCA_964499925.1 uncultured Lachnospiraceae bacterium | reverse complement strand
ACTTGAAGCTTTACGATAAATATATCAAAGAGATTAAAAGGCTTAAGGCACATACGCTTTCGACAGAGATTGAGAAAATCTCGGCTATGACGGGTGAAATGAAGCAATCACCCAATGAAATCTACGAATCTTTCACAAATGTTGATATGACCTTCCCGACCGTTAAGGACGAGAATGGCATGGATACACAGATTACAAACGGAAAGTTCGTGCCGATGGAAATGTCTTCCGACAGAAGATTCAGGAAAGACGTTTTTGAAGGATATTATGCAGAGTTCAAAAAATACGCAAATACTCTTGCACAAATGTACTCGGCAGAGGTTAAGACGAGAATATTTAACTCGCACTTAAGAGGCTATTCTTCAAACCTTGAGGCTGCGGTTGACGCAAATGACGTTTCACCCGAAGTTTATATGAATCTTTTGAAGACGGTGGACGCAAACGTAGATAAGTTCCATCATTATGTTTCTTTAAGGAAGAAATGCTTAAAGGTCGATGAACTACATATGTATGATGTCTATACACCAATGATTCCCGATGCGGCTGTTACGGTTACCTATGAAGAGGCTCAGAAGACGATTTTAAAGGCTCTTTCGGTACTTGGCGACGATTATACCGCACTTTTAAAGGAAGCCTTTGAAAACAGATGGTGCGATGTTTACGAGAACAAGGGAAAGCGCGGCGGAGCGTATTCGGCAGGTGCCTTCGGATGTCATCCTTACATGCTTTTAAACTACACGGATACACTGGACGATATGTTTACGGTAGCTCACGAGATGGGTCACTCCATGCATTCATATTTTTCAAACAGCACCCAGCCTTATATTTATTCCCAGTACAAGATTTTCGTTGCCGAGGTTGCTTCCACTACCAATGAATTACTCCTGTTGGATTATCTGCTTAAGAACTGCAAGGACAAGAAAGAAAAGGCATATCTTTTAAACCATTACCTTGACAGCTTTAAGGGTACTGTATACCGCCAGACACAGTTTGCGGAGTTTGAAATGCGTACAAACGAAATGCTTGAAAAGGGAGAGGCTCTTACAGCCGAAGCTCTTTGCAAATTGTACAAAGAAATAAACGAAAAGTATTACGGTCCTTCAATGATATCCGATGATGAAATTTCTTATGAATGGGCAAGAATACCTCATTTCTACTACAATTTCTACGTATATCAGTATGCGACCTCATTCTGCGCAGCCTGTGCAATTTCGGAGCGCATCTTAAAGGAAGGTGCTCCTTATGTGGCTCAGTACAAGAAGTTCCTGTCAAGCGGCTGCACGGATTCTCCGGTTAATCTTTTAAAGATTGCGGGCGTTGATTTGACGACCGCAAAGCCCATTGAAGACGCTCTCAATAAGTTTGATGCACTTATTACGGAGCTTGAAGAGCTGGTTTAAACCGGTTTTCAGACTGATCTGTATTTAGACTTACAAACAATCAAAATGTTTAGCTAAGACTTCCAATAAAAAACGCCATGTCATCGCATGGCGTTTTTTCTCTATAGGAAATTACAATGCAATTTCCTATAGAGAAAAAACGGCACTACGTGCCCCTTATGCGCAGCTCGCGGATAGGAAATTAAAGCTTCGCATTCCGCTCGCGCGCGTAGAATCCTGCAAAGCAGGATTCTATTTTTGAGCGTATTCAAGTAAAGTTTCGTTCCCTCCCATCACATGAGCTATTATAGCACAGATGATGATAATCCCGATAATTTCAAGTGCCGGTTTAATGAGACGAGACCAATACGGGGAAAGAAGTTTGTATACCTTGTCATAGAGTGCTTTTATCTTGAGTTTCATAAAAAATCCTTGTATAATCGTTTTCGATACAGTTAGCATACCTTATTTTAGGAATTTTAAAAAGTGGAAATTGTCAAATCAGAACATTTAACATTTGAATATATCAGGCGTGACGAGGACGGAAACGTTGAGGGCATAACCGCGGCGGTGGAAGATGTTTCTTTTTCCGTGAACAAGGGCGAGTTTGTGGCAATACTCGGTCACAACGGGTCCGGAAAGTCTACGCTTGCAAAGCATTTAAATGCCATTCTTTATC
>CAZCPW010000253.1:0-2082 GCA_964499925.1 uncultured Lachnospiraceae bacterium | reverse complement strand
CGGGTCTTGTCGGGGGACATTCCGGTACCGAAATTGACAAGGGCAGGGCAAATGCCATCGTGCTCATGTCAAAGATCCTAAAAAAGCTTTCCGATGCCAAAAAGATTTCGGGAATCGGGTCTATAACCGGCGGTACGGCGGACAACGCAATCTGCAATGCCTGTGAGGCGGTTATTCTGTCCGATGAAATTGAACCGGAACTTTTTGAAATCATCAAATATGAGGTTTTGGAAAAGTACTTATCTATAGAAAAGAGTGCTGTGATAGAGCTTAAGAAATTAAACGAGCCTTTAAGTGACTTTACCTGGCTTAAGGACGGCGAAGGCGGCCTCGAAAAGTTCTTAACGGCTCTTCCAAACGGAGTTATCTCGATGAGCAGAGACATAGAGGGTCTTGTTGAGACGAGCTTAAATCAGGGCATTATCTCTACGAAAGAGACAGGAGTGTGTCTTTCTTTGTCCGTAAGGAGCAATGTCGACGACAAGAAGGCGGAGCTCATCAGGCAGATACTTGATATAGCAACGACCCATCACACGATTTCCTGCGTGAGAGGTGATTATCCCGGATGGGCTTACAGGAAGGATTCGTACCTTCGCGAAAAGATGATTGAGGTTTACAAGGATATGTATGACTGCGAACCCAAGGTGGAGGCACTCCATGCAGGCCTTGAATGCGGCATCTTTAACAAGAAGCTTGAAAATCTTGATGCCGTTAGTTTCGGACCGAACATCCTTGATATACATACTACGAAGGAACGCTTGAGCCTCTCAAGTGCCGAAAGAGTTTATGAATATCTTGTAAAGGTACTTGAGACAATCTGAACAGTTACCAAATTTTGAGACGAAATTTTTTGTTTCTTGTCACTTATGCACAAATTTAAGCACCGATTTTCGGTGCTTTTTTTTATTGTTTTTAGTCCGGTGTTTTGTTAAGATTTAGGAAACTGAGAAACAAAAAATAGTTTCCAAGTTTCCAAAAGACCTTAAGGAGTAAACGATGGCTAAGATTACCAAGAGCCCAAGGGAAATAAAAACAGACATAATGCAGGCCTGTGTGCTGCTTTTTAACCAAAAGGGGCTTAAGTTCACCATGGACGATGTTGCAAAGCAGTGCCATATCAGCAAGAAGACCATGTACCTCATATTTGACGACAAAGAAGAGCTCTTCCTTGCGATGGTTGATTACGTGTTTGACAGCGTCAAAGTAAGCGAGAGTGAGGTCGCATCGGACGAGACGCTTTCTTTTGAAGACAAATTGAGAAAACTTTTGGGAGTTCTTCCCGAGGGCTACACGGAGATTGATTTTACGCAATTATATTCGCTTAAGGACAAATATCCGAGCATATACGAAAAGGTTGCTTTGAGGCTTGAAAGCGGATGGGACGCTTCGATAGCGCTTATTGAGGAAGGAAAGAAGCAGGGTTTCATACGCGCGGATGTTCATACCGCAATCATCAAGATGATGTTTGAATCATCCCTCGAAAAATTTTTCCAAAGCGATGTGCTTGTTAAGAATAAGATTTCGTACAATAACGCCCTGAAAGAGGTCGTAAACATCATAGTAGACGGAATAATGATCAAGGAGAAAGAAGCATGAAGGACAAGTCAAAGGTAATTTTCGAAAACGTGATGCCTGATAAGGTGTACAGGAAATCGGTAAAGTCAAAGAAGAAATATGCAAAGAAGTTCGGAGACGACTCAAATGCCGATTATCCCGTAAAGGTTGAGAAAAATAAGTATATCGGAGACAGTTTGGGCGTAAACAACATCCTGGTAGGCTCTCTTGAAACAAATGCTCACTACGATGCAGACGACAACCTTCCGGCGCTTGAATTTGATACGGACAAGGGAATTATAGTCGGAAATATCAGAATGGGCTTCGGTCATTATCGTATTTCGATGGCAATCGCTTCGGCGGCAAAGTCCATGGGCTACACACCTTACTGGATGGACTTAAATTCGTACAAAGAAACCACCTGCACAAAGGTAATCGGAGCACAGAACGATTTGTATTCTTTGGGATCACGTCTTTCAAAGAACGCACTTTTCAACAAGCTCGTATGGGAACCCATGAATTACGAAG
>CAZCPW010000252.1:0-2094 GCA_964499925.1 uncultured Lachnospiraceae bacterium | reverse complement strand
CACTAAATGGGGCGGTTTATCTGACTATGTTAAAGCTAACAGATAAAAAAACAAAGGGACTCATATGGAAGCTTGCCCGAAATGACTTTAAAGCCAGATTCGCGGGCTCTTATCTTGGTGCCCTTTGGGCGATGGTACAGCCGGTTATTACGGTCCTCATGTACTATATAGTCTTTGACAAGATTTTTAAATCACGTGCGCAGGCCGTTGCGGGCGGAATAGAAATTCCTTACGTGCTTTTCTTAACCCTTGGCTTGGTGCCGTGGTTTTATTTTTCCGAAGGACTTTCAAACGGCACGAATGCGCTTCTTCAGTACAATTACCTGGTTAAAAAGGTTGTCTTCAACATAGATGTTCTTCCTGTCATAAAGGTAATTTCGGCATCCTTTATTCACGTATTTTTCCTGTTTGTACTCTTAATAATCGCTGCGATATATGGGTATTACCCGAGCCTGATTACGTTTCAGCTTGTGTATTACAGCTTTTGTATGTTTGCGCTTTTGGTGTCTCTGTCGTACTTTACTTCCTCCGTGGTGGTATTTTTCAGGGACCTAAGCCAGATAATACAGATTCTTTTGCAAATCGGCATGTGGGCGACACCGATTCTTTGGAATATAGACAGCCTTCCGAGGACCTGGCAGCTTATTATGAAGTTAAACCCGGTAGCCTATATAGTACTTGGCTACAGAGCGACGGTATGTGAAAAGAGACTGATAATATCAGATTGGAAATATACGATTTATTTTTGGGTGATTACTTTACTGTTCTTCCTGATCGGAAGGAAGGTATTTAATCGCTTGAAAGAGCATTTTGCAGATGTTTTGTAAATGTACAAGGATTTAAAGAGGCATTTGCCTGTCCGGACAGCCTAAAATTCTGTACTATATAAATTAAATTTTGAGTTAACAATGAGGTAGAGATGGATTCCGAAGCCGTAATATCCGTTAAGGGTCTTAAAAAAATGTATAAGCTTTACAATAAGCCTTCAGACAGACTAAAGGATGCTCTGGGGCTTAAGAAGGACGGCTATGCGGTGAACTACGCCCTCAAGGGAGTTGACCTTGATATCTACAAGGGCGAAACTGTAGGTATAATCGGCACAAACGGTTCGGGAAAATCTACCATTCTTAAAATAATAACAGGCGTTCTCAATCCAACGGAAGGTACTGTTACCGTTAACGGACGTATCTCGGCACTTTTGGAACTCGGTGCCGGCTTCAATCAGGAATATAACGGCATAGAGAATGTTTATTTAAACGGTACCATGATGGGCTTTTCGGAGAAGGAGATAAAGGAAAAGCTTCCCGATATCCTTGAGTTTGCCGATATCGGTGATTATGTGTACCAGCCGGTAAAGACCTATTCGTCGGGTATGTTTGTACGTCTTGCCTTTGCGGTAGCGATAAATATTGATCCGGAAATACTGATAGTAGATGAGGCTTTAAGCGTCGGTGACGTTTTCTTTCAGTCAAAGTGCTATCATAAATTCGAGGAATTCAAGAAAAACGGAAAGACCATTATTTTTGTTTCTCATGATTTAAGTTCCATTTCAAAGTACTGCGACAGAGTAATGGTATTAAATAAAGGCACCAAGGTTGCCGAGGGTCGTCCCAAGGAGATGATTGATGTCTACAAGCAGATACTGGTAGGCCAGTATGCCGAGGACAAGAAGGACATCCTTACGGAAGAGGGCGAACACCATGAACTGCTTGAGTACGGTTCGATGGAGGCACGCATCATTGATTACTACGTGACTGATGAGAACGGCACGAAGACGCAGGCCATTATAAAGGGTTCAGAGTTCGCTATTCATATGCGTGTGCACTTTGACCGGGACGTTGAGAAGCCTATTTTTGCATACAAGTTTGTAAATCCGAAGGGCGTCGAAATCACCGGCACCAATACGATGTACGAAAAGGCCTTTTTGAGAGACGGTAAGGCAGGCGAGACCTTGGACATTACCTTTACCCAGGAAATGAACCTCCAGGGCGGAGACTATATCATGAGCTTTGGCTGCACCGGTTATCATCGGGATACTTTCGTGGTTTACCATCGTATGTACTATGCACTTGCTATATCTGTTATATCCGACAA
>CAZCPW010000251.1:0-2146 GCA_964499925.1 uncultured Lachnospiraceae bacterium | reverse complement strand
TCGGTGAAGGCTTGTAAAAAGAAACACCTTCTTTTTTGCAGGCTTCTTCAAGAGAGGCACGAAGATGTGAATTTGACGCAACTCCTCCGGCTATGGCAAACTTTGATGCCTTAAATTCCCTGATTGCGTGAATTGAATGTTCGGTCAGAACATCAACGACGGCTTTTTGGAAGGATGCCGCAACATCGGCCTGAACGATTTCAATCCCCTTCATCTCGCACTGATTTAAGTAATTGAGCACTGCGGATTTAAGACCGCTGAAAGAAAAATCATACTCGGAGCCTTCAACCTTCGCCCTGGGGAAAGAAATTGCCTCGGGATTTCCTTCATAAGAAACCTTGTCAATCTTCGGACCTCCCGGATACCCAAGTCCTATTGCCCTTGCGACCTTGTCAAAGGCCTCGCCCGCCGCATCGTCACGAGTGCGGCCGAGTATTTCATATGACCCGTAATCAAGCACACGCACCAGGTGCGAATGTCCGCCCGATACCACAAGGCACACAAAAGGCGGCTCCAAATCTTTATTCTCAATGTAGTTGGCGCTTATGTGTCCCTCAATATGATGGACTCCGACAAGCGGTATCCTGCGTGCAAAGCTTATCGCCTTTGCAGCAGATACTCCCACCAAAAGTGCTCCCACAAGTCCGGGGCCGTATGTAACCGCAATCGCATCAATATCCGAAAGTGTGACGTTTGCCTTGCTCAGAGCTTCCTCTATGACTCCGTTTATTGCCTGAATATGCATTCGCGAAGCGATTTCCGGCACCACGCCTCCGTATATCGTATGCAGATCTATTTGTGAAGAAATAATATTTGAGAGCACCTCGCGACCGTTTTTTACGACTGCCGCAGCGGTCTCGTCGCAGGAACTCTCAATTGCAAGAATCAACTTGTCATTCATCATCGGCTTCTTCCCAGCCATATATTCGCCAATGGCCGTTTTCGTCCTTTCTGAGTATAAAGATTTCGGTAAGGACCTTATAGACCTTCCCGCTCTTTAAGGTAAAATCGCATCTGATCCTGGACCACTCGTATCCGTCCTCGGTAAAATACTCGACATCCGTACTCGCCTGCGGATCGTAATGGCTCAGAATAATGTTGTTTTCTTTGTAATAATTTATCTGAGTCTTCAAATCAAAGATGTAATTGTCATGATTGTTGTACGCTACAAGCTCATCATCATAAAGAAGCAGCATCTGATCCGCCAGTTTGATCAGCTCGTCATCGTCTTCAAAGGTCTCGTTATAGAAGCATTTACTGATCTCTCCGAAATACTTGATTACCTCTTTCGGAGTCTGAGGATAATTTGTCGTAAGATTTCTTGCCAGAGCCTCATCAATTGCCGTTACGGTAACTCCTTCGGCCTCTTCCGTCATACTTGTCTTAATGTTGTTTGCACGCCAAACAACCGCAATCAAAACGATTGCGGCCATAAGCGCTACTATGACGTTTTTTAAGCTTCTGGCCTTCGCTCTTGTCATACAGGCTTAATCCTCAAACCTAAGATCCTTTGTTTCTCCGTCCTTAGAAATAACCGTATTTGCAAAAATCTGCCTTACCTCTTTTTTGAATTCCTGAGGTCTTATTAAAGAAGGCGAATAATGGGTAAGCCACATTTCTTTAACCGATGCCCTCTTTGCAAGTGTTGCCGCCTCATAAAAGGTCATGTGTTTATGTTCCTTGGCCTTGTCAAGCTTGTCGGGCTCTCCGTACATACCCTCGCAGATAAACAAATCCGCTTCCCGGGCATTTTCAACTATCGAATCGGTCGGACGTGTGTCCGTGCAATAGGTAACCTTGAGTCCCTTTCTTGCTCCGAGCAACACCATGTCGGGAGTATAAACCTTCCCGTCCTCCTCACAGGTTTCGCCTCTTTGAAGAACGCTCCAAAGCTTAAGCGGAATTTCCAAAGCTTTTGCCTTCTCCGGGTCAAACTTTGCGCCTCTCTCCACGATGATACTGTAGCCGTAGCAGACGATATTGTGATTTACCCTGAAGGCTTCAATCCTGAAGCCGTCAAACTTAAAGCTCTGAAAATTGTCTTCTATCTCTACAAGTCTTACTTCAAAAGGAAGCTCCGGTGCTATAGTTCTGAGTGCCGAAACAACCCTTGTAAGTCCCTTGGGACCTATTATCGTAAGCGGCT
>CAZCPW010000250.1:0-2146 GCA_964499925.1 uncultured Lachnospiraceae bacterium | reverse complement strand
TGACCCAATCTAAATACATTCAGTTAACGGAGGATAAACAAATGGCTGTATATTCCGACCAGCATATGCATTCACTTCACAGTTTCGATTCGAAAGCCAAAATGGCGGACATGGCTGACGCCGCGATTAAAAACAAACTCTCCCATATCACCTTTACGGAACACGTGGATTTTGATTTTCCGGAATCGGAAGAAACTCCCAAGGGAGCCTTTGAATGCAATATAGATTCCTATCTCTACGACCTTCTGTGCCTGCGCGAGAAATACGGAAACGACCTTGCCATAGGCTTCGGAATTGAAGTCGGCTTGAAAGAATCCGCTGTAAGTAAAAATAAAAATCTTGTTTCTTCCTACGATTTCGATCTCGTAATCGCATCGCAGCATCTTTTAAACAATACAGATACCTATGACCAAAAGTGTTTTGAAGGTCTGACAGACAAGCAGGCCATAAGCGGATACTTTGAAGAAATGTTAAATAACATCAAGTCTTTCAACAATTTCGATGTGCTCGGTCATATGGATTATATCGTAAGAACTGTTCCCGGCGGAGAAGGCGTATATAAACCTTCCGATTATCTTGACTATATAGATGAAATTCTTTTGTACCTTATTAACAATCAGAAAAGTCTTGAGATCAACACTTCTGCGCTTATCAAGGGATTTAAGAATCCGAATCCCCATACGGATATTGTAAAAAGATATAAAGAAAAAGGCGGCGAACTCATCACAATCGGTTCGGACGCCCATGCTCCCGAAAACGTCGGCGGCAATTTTAACGTTGCAAATGATATCCTGATTAATAACGGGTTTAAGTATATGACGGTTTACTGTAAAAGAGAGCCTCAAATGTTGAAGTTGTAAAGAACGCGGCAGTATTACCTGAGAAGTAAGTGCTGGAGTCAAAAACAAATGATACCGGATTGCTACGTGCTACGCACTCCCGCATTAATCATAAAAGCCGCTCAATGAGCGGCTTTTACTTAGGAGTAAAGAAATGTTTTTATTCTTGAGACTCTTGGTTCGTCTCTGCTAACTATAATAGTTAGCTTGTGCTAACTTGTCAAGCGCTTTCTTAAAAATTTTTTCCGGGATTTTAAACGGCTGTATTTACACTTTCGGAAGTCTCTGTACTTACTGCCCCACACTCACACTATCCGGTTCTTTCTGATTTAAAAAAATTCAGAAACCCTTTTTTATTTTTCTTAAGTATTCTACCGAATCTTTAATTATCTCAACTGCCCTTTCAACCTCGGAAGGAGTATTCTCCGCACCGAGTGAAAATCTTACCGAGCTTCTGATTCTTTCATCCGCAAGTCCGATTGCTTTAAGCACATGCGAAGGCTTATCGTCAAGCAGTGTGCAGGCAGAGCCCGAAGATGCACAAAGGCCTTTTATATCAAGCTGAATTAAGAGCGACGACCCCTCAACACCCTCAAAAGACACATTTACAAATCCGGGCAGCGAATTTAAAGATTCATTATTAAATTCGATACCGTCAATATTTTCCTTTAGTCCGCTTCTAAAGTTTTCCGTAAGTTCTTTTACATATTGCAGATTCTCTTTGCGCTTTGAAAAAGAAGCTTCTACGGCATCTTTAAGTCCCAAAAGTCCTATTACATTTTCGGTACCGGCTCTTAAACCGTATTCCTGACTGCCTCCGTGAATAAGGCTTTCTATCCTTGTTCCGCGCTTTACGTATAAAAAGCCCGTTCCCTTCGGTCCGCCGATTTTATGTCCCGAAGCGCTCAGCAAGTCAATACCGAGCTTTGACGGATTTATATCAAGTTTTCCAAAGGCCTGAACGGCATCGGTATGAAAATAAACATTTCTTTCTTTTGATAGTTTTCCGATTTTCTCTATCGGCTGAATGGTGCCAAGCTCATTATTTACACTCATTACGGAAATTAAAACCGTATCACTGCAGATTGCACGCTCTACCTTTCCGACATCAATTATTCCGTTTGATTCCGGTTCTATGTAAGTAACTCTGAACCCCTCTTTTTTCAGATACTCCGCGCTTTCAAGTACCGCCTTGTGCTCAAAAGAGGTCGTAATTAGATGCCGGCCTTTGTCTTTATTTGCTTTCATGACCCCTATGAGTGCAAGATTGTCCGCTTCCGAGCCTCCGGATGTAAAGATAATTTCTT
>CAZCPW010000249.1:0-2177 GCA_964499925.1 uncultured Lachnospiraceae bacterium | reverse complement strand
ACATCGGCTACGTAAATAAAATCATCATCCATCTTATCGGATAAGGTCTTTATGAAACATTCGGGATCCGTGTACGAAGGATTCGGTTTTCTTTTTACGGCCATGCTTTCCCTGTAAAAAGAAAGTGTATCAAGCCATTCCTTCGTGTCTATCTCCGTTTCATATGCATTCATCTGCTCGAAAATGTTCTTTGCATCTCCGACTATAGGGATGTTCGGTCCGCAATTCTTTCCGATTTCGGCCGGATCGACATCTATGTGAATCATTATTTTATTCTCGGTAATAAGGTCGGGCTGATTTACCGCTCTGTCCGCAACCCTTGCACCGACCATAATGAGTAAGTCGGACTCGTTCATGGCTCTGTTTGCATAGGGCTTTCCGTTATTTCCGACCATACCGATGTATAAAGGATGTTCGGTCGGCATAACGCCGATTCCCATCATCGTGGATACAACGGGAATCTTGTGCTTTTCGGAAAACTTTAATAACTCTTCCTGGGCATCAGAAAGAAAAACGCCTCCGCCTGCACAGATAATCGGACGTTTGCTCTTTTCCAAAGCCTTCATCATTTTCTTTATTTGTACAAAGTTACCTACGGTCGTCGGCTTGTAGGTACGCATTGAAAGTTCCTTCGGATAAACAAATTTCTTTATTTCCGCGTTCTGAACGTCAATCGGAATGTCAATCAGAACAGGACCTTTTCTACCGGAATTTGCTATGTAAAAAGCTTCCTTGAATACTCTCGGAATGTCGTTTACGTTTTTAACAAGGTAGCTGTACTTGACAAATGACTCAACTGCTCCGGTTATGTCTGCTTCCTGGAATACATCCGAGCCGAGAAGTCCCGAATCAACCTGTCCCGTAATGCATACAAGCGGAATGCTGTCTGCAAAAGCCGTTGCAATACCCGTGATAAGATTTGTGGCACCGGGGCCGCTTGTAACCGCACAAACTCCGACTTCACCCGAAACTCTTGCAAGTCCGCTTGCGGCGTGTGCCGCATTTTGTTCGGTCCTCACCAGCACCGTTTTAATATCGGAATTTAAAATAGCATTATAAAAAGGACAGATTGCGACTCCGGGATACCCGAATACGTATCTGACCTTCTCCTCAACCAAAGCATTTACAATTGCCTCTGCTCCTAACATGTCTGTCTCCTAAAACAAAATTTTAAACTCTTTTATATTACCACACTAAAGCGCTTATATACAATTGGTATTTAGTATATAGTAAAAAACCCCGGCAAAAGCCGGGGAAAATTTTAATTGTATGTAATGGTTTCATCCTGCGGAAGCTCGCCGTGAAGTAAATCTATGATATAACCTACACGCTTATTGGCTCTGTCATAGCACTCCATAGCGGCATTCAACGTTGTTTCATTGTACGAACTCTCATCAAACGACTGATTCAAATAGTCATCTGCCTGAACCATGTAATCATAAGCCTGATCTGCAAGATCATCTATGTAAGCAAAAGTCTCGGGTGCTCCCTCAGTCGGTGCGGTCAAGGCTGCAAGATCGGAATACGTCTCAATAAGCTTATCAAACTCAGTGTAAAGACTTTCAAGTGAATCATCCGCTTCCGGATCTATTCCATTAATCTCAGTATCTATCTCTTCAAGAGTACTAAAGAAGCTTTCCATCGAATCCTTATATTCCGAAAGCTCTTTATTTTCTTCCGACGATCCACATCCTGCCATCAAAGTAAGACAGGTTGTCAGACTTAAAAATATTGCAGCAATTTTCTTCATAGGTTTACGCCCTTTCGTAGCACTAATGATAAATTTACCATATTTCGGCAGTTAAATCAATGTGTTACGAGCTTTTCGCAAAATTACTATTCTGTCCCTTCTAAGATTTCATCTGCCTTCGCCTGAAGTTCGTTACTGCCCTTAACACCCTTCTTTCTTAAGAAAATCGATCTGAAAATCAAACGAGTAAGCAGTCAGCAGTCCGACAATAAAAGCAAAGTGTTTTTTTAATTTAAAAGGAGCCCCACCACGTGAGACTCCCCAAAATCATCTGTTGGATTTTATTAGAACTTTCCTGCCTTAGCAGCCTCCTCAATCGATACGGCTGTAGAAACAGTCATGCCGACCATCGGGTTGTTGCCTGCGCCGATAAGACCCATCATCTCAACGTGAGCGGGAACTGAAGAAGAACCTGCAAACTGAGCGT
>CAZCPW010000248.1:0-2194 GCA_964499925.1 uncultured Lachnospiraceae bacterium | reverse complement strand
TTGCCGCATCCATTACAAGATCCGAGAACCCGGCATTTACTATACATAAAATCATTTCATATTTATTCTTGTTCATAAGCCCTCCTACTTAAAGGTCTGACGATTGTCGCAAAGGAAATTAAATACCTGTGCGCCGATTACGCTTGAGAAAGGAACCGTAAATGCAATTCCCTTTCCGTCCTTGATGGAATAAAACTTGCTGTTTAAAAGGTCTAAAGCCGCGGAAGCCTTTTCCTCTTTGATAACACTGAATAAAACCGCTTTTTCGGTATCGGAAAGTCCCAGCATGCTCTGCATCTTTTCATCGGCTGTTCCCTCTCCGAGTGCCGAAAACTGTAAATTGGCATTCATCTGTTGTAAGAGGTCCGCGTAAAATTCCGCTTTACGTCTGTTTACTATCGTAACAAGAAGCACAAGCCTGTTTGTGGATACGTTTTTCTGCCTTGATTTAGTCTCTGCCATGCTCCCTCCTATTCAAAATAAATAATCTGTTCATCATCGGCATCAAGAATACGCTTCATAACGATTCTCTCCCTGACTGCCTTTGAAGCAACTGCCTTAAAGCCCAGCGCCTGTATCGTGATAAGAGGCGTCATCGCAACCATCGCAACCACACCAAAGCCAAGGCTAAGTATAGCACTTTCACCCCTGAGTACGTAGCAGGCTCCTATTACAAAAGGAAGTATGAAACTCGAAGTCAAAGGTCCGCTTGCAACTCCGCCGGAGTCAAACGCAATTGCGGTATAAATACCCGGTACGAATATGGACAGTAACAGTGAAAGTATATATCCCGGAATCAAATAGTAAAGCACCGAGAATCCGTAGATGACCCTGATTACGGAAAGAAGGATAGAAATGCCGACACCAATGGAAAGTGCAAACAACATTGATCTCTTCGTAACCGTTCCGCCGGTAACCTCCTCAATCTGCTTGTTGAGTACGTGAACCGCAGGCTCCGCAAGAACCGTAACAAGACCGATTATAAACGCAAATACGCAAAGGAACACTTCGTGCTCTCCCGCAAGCAAGCTTCCGAGCTTAAATCCGATCGGCATAAAGCCTACCGAAACGCTTGTAAGGAAGACTACCAGTCCAAGAAAAGTATATACGATTCCGATTGCTATCTGGATGAGACGTTCTTTCGGAAGCTTCAGTATAAATATCTGAACCGCGATAAAGAAAACAACTATAAGCCCCAGGGCTTTAAACACCTCTCCGGATGTGCTTAAAAGGGTCTTGAAAAGACTTGAAAGCACATTGTCCGGAAGGGAATAATCGGACATCGCATAAGTCAAATCTCCGCTTGAAGCAAGTGCCAAAAGCATGACCGCAAGCATAGGTCCGACCGAGCATAGTGCAATGAAGCCGAAGGAATTTTCCCCGGCATCCTTACCGCCGATTGTATGCGCAATACCGACACCCAATGCCATTATAAAAGGAACCGTAATAGGTCCGGTGGTAACACCTCCCGAATCATATGCAAGCGGGAGAAATTCATACTTGCCGTTTTCAATGAGAAGTGACGCAAGGGCAAAAAGGATGAGATAGGAAAGCATCAAAAGCGAAGGAAGACTTTTCTTAAATATCATCTTCAAAACGCCTATTACCAAGAATAAACCCACACCGAGGCCGACGGAAACAATAAGCATCGTACCGTTCATAACCGCGCTTACCTGTCCCGCAAGCACGGACAAATCAGGCTCCGCTATGGTGATAAGCAGTCCCATGAAAAAACTGATAATTAAAAGGAGTTTAAGATTTCCCGATTTGGTAAGACCGGCTCCCATGAACTCTCCCATGGGGGTCATCGAAAGATCCGCACCAAGGTTGAAAAGTGCTATTCCGACAATCAGAAACAAAGAACAGATACAAAAAACAATTACTTCCCGTGCACTTAAATCCACGAGCGGAGTTGCCACTATCAAAAGTACTATCAGCACTACAGGCAACACCGAAGTCACAGCTTCCTTGAGCTTTAGAAGAAGGGCTTTCATCATATGTTTAACCTCTTAAATTTAGTCGATAATATTTTAACATATAAAGGCGACTTCTTTCATCCCCGAAATTCTTAAAATCTCATAAAGACCTAAAATTCCCCATAACTCTCACGCACCGTCCTTGCCCTCTCCGTCCTCGCTTCGCTCGGCCACCTCTCCCAAAGGGAGAGGCAAGATGCCCTTGGCTCTCCCTCCTT
>CAZCPW010000247.1:0-2302 GCA_964499925.1 uncultured Lachnospiraceae bacterium | reverse complement strand
TTTCTTTATACATAGGATCAATTTGCATTAAATGCTCTTTGGTCCAGTTGTTGGTGGTGTGGTTGTACATGGAAATTTCTTCCCATATCCTATAAGCTATGAAGCTCACGGTTACGGTATGGAATGGCGTCACATTTTTGACCGTGACGACGCCGTCTTCATATTCCCAGTTGCACTTATCAATTTCCGTTCCCTCGGTACGGTCGTAAACCTGCCAATACTCTATGGATTCTTTGGACTCGTTTACTCGAAACTGCTCGCGAAAGAAATCCTTTAAAAGGGATATTTTTACGGTATCGGAAACTGCCGTTACCGGTGCGGTTATCAGAAAGGTCTGCTGAAGCTTGTCCTGATTTAACTTTGCCCAAGCGTTATGGTCTCTGATAATGCAAATTGTCGAATATATGTCATATCCGGCATTTAGAATGTCATCTGAAAGAACAGTTCCGTCACTGTCTCTTATGACATCCGCTCCCCAACGCTCTGCCAAATCCAAGGTTAATTCCTCGAAACCTGCTTCACCGGGCATGGTAAATCCACCCTTAAATTTACTCACTTTTATTTCCTCCTGAGTATTTCATCAAGTCTGTCCATCGCAATGCTGTAAGGCTCTATCGGAGTTTCCTCACATCCGCGGATTTTCGGCATCTTAAGCTTGTCCTTATCAATTTCCCAGACTCCGACATTCTTTCTTAAAAATCCCGCAAGCTGCTTGACCACGGCATTCTTTGATGATTCTGAAAGCCTGCTTATTTCACCTGCCACGTACGACGCCATTAAGTACGCACCGTAATCATTTGTATGTGTGTAATCGCCCGGATGGAAATATTGTCTGCTGTCCTCCATACCGGTTTTCTTTATAAGTTTCATGCTGAGCGCGTGCAAATCAAGAAGCGGAACATCAAATTCCTCTGAAATCTTTACACACTCCCCCGCGTACTTCTCAAGATAATCCAAATACTCTCCGTCCTTCCAGGAGTTCCTTGCAAGAGGAGTTACCAAAACGGGAATCCCGCTCTGAGAGCGAATCTCCGAAATGTAACGGACGATATTGTCCCTGTACCCGGTGTCTTCCCTCAGTTCTTCGTGTTTCTGATCGTTATGTCCGAACTGTATAAAGAAATAATCTCCCGGCCTTATGTACTGGGTAACAATGGAATAATGTCCTTCTTTTCTGAAGGTTTCCGTCGTAAGACCCGAGTGAGCGTGATTGGAAACGGCACAGGTGTCATTTAAAAATGACGGAAACATCTGTCCCCAACCGCAGTAAGTAGCGCCCGGAGAATAAGGGAAATCGGACGGCTGATCCGTAACCGTCGAATCGCCTGCGAGGAAAAGTGTCGGACAGGCAAATTCCTTAATCTCGATACTGTGTATCGCAAAACCTTCGCCGACCCATGAAATGTCAAGGTCCGTATCCCTATATATCCTTTCCTTCCATTCGGGTATTATGTCGCATACATTTACGGAAAAAGAAAACTTCGCAACTCCCGTAAAATTACCGACATAGTACATACGTCTGCGTTCAAGGAAAATCTGCGCATCCGAACCGTCATTCTCGGCTTCAATCAGGACCTTAAAGTTACCCTGATGATTTACATCCGCTTTAAACATAGTAGGCATCGGAAGCACATCCTCGATATCCTTGGGAATAAAGCCGCTGTTAAGAGCCGGAATATTCATAGGCTCGGCGCCTTCAAGCATTTCTCCGTTTACAAAGCCATAGCCCTTTTCCTTGGTATAAAGCTCATCTTCCGATACAAATATGAAGGATTTCTTCATATCGTTTCTGTTCTCTTTGAAAAAGAAACCACGCTGAAACATTATAAGGCTCCGTCCTTTTCTATTTCGTCATAGTGAAGAAGTCCTGACAGGAAGGCAAGCATAAGCCCCTGTCCCCATCCCTGGATATAAGCGTTCGGAATACCTCTGTATCCCTCTATATCACGCATAACGGCAGTTCCTCCGGAAACATTCATAACCTTTCCTTCGGGACTTACATTGCCTAAAAGTCCTTTGATTGCTTTGTTGATATACTTTGAATGCAAGGGATTTCCCCTGTCTAGCATCGCTGCCGCAATTCCTGCGGAAGCGGAAATCTCTTCGTAAGAACCCTCGTCATCAAGTACGGTTCTCCAAAGTCCGTTCTCTGTCTGAACCGTCTTAAGTGCCGCAAGCTGCTCGTTTAAAGAACCTGCAATATCAATATACTTGGGATACAAATAAGCCTTCGGAAGAATGCCTCCTACCTGAGCCATCGTATATGCACACCACGCATTTGCCCTGCCCCAGTAAATACCGG
>CAZCPW010000246.1:0-2309 GCA_964499925.1 uncultured Lachnospiraceae bacterium | reverse complement strand
TTACGTTGAAAGCACCAACTGCGTATCCGCCGTTGTAAGCCTTCTTGAACATTTCGGTTGTTGTAACTAATGCCATTTGGTTGTCCTCCATTTTATTTTTGCTTTATAGAAATTGAAGCCTGCAGCTTCAACGTTCCTAACGATGATATACTACCACAAAGTTTTAAAATGTAAAATAGAAATCGTCAAAAATTTGTCAGGCATCGTTTATACTTCAAACATCAAATCCGCATATGAAGGAAAAGGCCAGATATCTCTGTCGACAATCTTTTCAAGCTTGTCGGCGGGCTCTCTTAAGGCTTGCATTGCCGGAACGACGTTGTCCTTGAAAAAGAAAGCGCGTTCCTTTTGATCTTTGATGGCGATGCCTTTCTTTCTCACTTCTTTCATCTTTTCAAGATTATCCTGAATGAGGGTTAAATTCTCATTAACCTGATTAAGAAGCTTCTTGGGCGTGACGGGATCCACTCCTGCCTTCACCATCGAATTTACGGTATCCGCAAGCGAACCCGCATAGGCCATGACAGCGGGGATAATCTGCTTTGAAGCCATGCTCGTCATCGTGTGAGCTTCGATATTTATGGTACGCGCGTACTGCTCGTAAAGAATCTCGGAACGGGACTCAAGCTCTGCTCTCGTGAATACGTTGAACTTTTCAAAGAGCTTTACTGCCTTGTCGGTCGTAAGTGCGCCTGTGGCATCTACCATGGACTTCATATTCGGAAGTCCGCGTCTTGCGGCTTCCTCTACCCAGGCATCGGAATAGCCGTCACCGTTGAAGATGATACGCTTATGCTCGGTCAGGTATTTCTTTGTCAAATCCGCACAGGCTCTGTCAAAGTCATCTGCTTTCTCGAGGATGTCTGCGGCTTCGGCAAAGCTTTCGGCAACTATCGTATTGAGGATGATATTTGCATTGCCGATTGAATCGGAGCTTCCGACCGCTCTGAACTCAAACTTGTTGCCGGTAAAGGCAAACGGTGAGGTGCGGTTTCTGTCGGTTGCATCCATTTTGAAATCCGGAATTGCGGAAACTCCGGTCTTAAATACTTTTTCTTTCTTTACTGTATTGGCAGCACCTGTCTCAACCACCTGGCGTACTACATCGTCAAGCTGCTCGCCGAGGAAGACTGAAATAATTGCCGGAGGAGCTTCAGATGCTCCGAGACGCAAATCATTTCCGGGGCAGGAAGCGCTCTGTCTGAGCAAATCCGCATGTGTGTCAACTGCCTTAAGTACACAGGCAAGCACTAAGAGGAACTGAAGGTTTTCATTTGGTGAAACACCCGGATCGATTAAGTTGATGCCGTCGTCCGTAGTCAAAGACCAGTTATTGTGCTTACCGGAACCGTTAACTCCGGCGAAGGGCTTTTCGTGAAGCAGGCATGCAAGGCCGTGACGCTCGGCAACCTTCTTCATGATCTCCATCGTGAGCTGGTTGTGATCCATTGCGATATTTGCAATCTCGTAAATGGGAGCAAGCTCATGCTGAGCGGGTGCGACCTCATTGTGCTGAGTCTTAGCCGTAACTCCCAATTTCCAGAGTTCTTTATTGATATCGCGCATGAATGCGCCGACTCTTGTTTCGATGGAACCGTAATAGTGGTCGTCAAGCTCCTGACCCTTCGGTGCGGGTGCTCCGAAAAGTGTTCTTCCCGCAAAGATAAGGTCTTCACGCTGTAAATATTTTTCTCTGTCTACTATGAAATATTCCTGTTCGGGTCCGACGGAAGGAATGACCTTCTTGGATGTCGTGTTTCCGAAAAGTCTTATGATTCTTAAGGCATGCTCGTTTACCGCCTCCATTGAACGAATAAGCGGTGTCTTCATATCAAGGGCTTCACCCTTATACGAACAGAAAGCCGTGGGAATGCACAAAATATTGCCCGCTGCATCCTCTTTTATGAAAGCGGGGGATGTCATGTCCCAAGCCGTATACCCTCTTGCCTCAAAGGTAGCTCTCAGGCCGCCCGAAGGGAAGCTCGAAGCATCCGATTCGCCCTTAATAAGCTCTTTGCCCCTAAACTCGGTAATGCAATTGCCTTCGCTGTCGGGATGATTGATAAAGGCATCATGTTTCTCGGCCGTAATTCCCGTAAGAGGCTGGAACCAATGCGTATAATGCGTTGCTCCGTTTTCCTCAGCCCACTCTTTCATGGCCTTTGCCACGATGTCGGCGGTTTTCAATGAAAGCTCACCGCCGTTTGCCCTGACGCTCATGAACTCATCAAAAGTTTCCTTCGGCAGACGCTCGCGCATCTTTCCTACGGTAAATACGTTTTTTGCGAAGATATCTCCTATGTTGGTGT
>CAZCPW010000245.1:0-2334 GCA_964499925.1 uncultured Lachnospiraceae bacterium | reverse complement strand
GACGGACGTATTGCACATTGTCTGCTGCTTGAAATATTTACAAACGAAGGTGTCGGAACCTGCTTCAGACAGGACGATTAAAGGAGTTTTTTATCATGATGTCGGAACACATAAAGGAAGCGGAAGAAGTCCTGCTTCATACATACAACAGATATCCGATCGTATTCGATCACGGTGACGGAGTGTACCTGTACGATGAGGACGGCAAGAAGTATCTTGACTTTGTGGCAGGTATTTCGGTGTTCGCTTTCGGGTACAACAACAAAGAATATAACGATGCTTTGAAGAATCAGATTGACAAGATAATTCATACATCGAATTACTATTACAATGTTCCTGCAATCGAAGCCGCAAAGAAGCTTACAAAGGTATCCGGAATGGACAGGGTGTTCTTTACAAACAGTGGGGCTGAGTCGGTTGAAGGAGCGATTAAGACCGCTTTGAAATATGCCTACTTAAAGGACGGAGCAAGCGATCATGAAATTATTGCGATGGAGCATTCTTTCCACGGACGTACTATGGGAGCCTTGTCGGTAACCGGTACACCCAAATACAGGGAAGCTTTCGGCGAAGGAATCGGGCATATAAAGTTTGCGCGGATGAATGACCTTGAAAGCGTAAAGGCTTTGGTAACGGATAAGACCTGCGCAATCATTTTTGAAACCGTTCAGGGCGAGGGCGGCATCTATCCCGCTACAAAGGAATTCATAGAGGGTGTACGTGCGCTTTGCGATGAACATGACATTCTGATGATTTTGGATGAGATTCAGTGCGGAATGGGAAGAACGGGCTACATGTTTGCATGGCAGAGGTACGGCGTAAAGCCGGATATCATGACCGTTGCGAAGGCTTTGGGCTGCGGCGTTCCTATCGGCGCGTTCTTAATGACCGAAAGAGTTGCCGAAAACTCCTTAAAGGCAGGAGATCACGGAACCACCTACGGCGGAAATCCGCTTGCAACCGCGGCGGCGGACAAAGTGCTTGAATTATTTGCCAAATCCAATATAATTAAGAATGTTAACGAAGTCGGAGATTACCTCTTTGAAAAACTCGAAGAGGTCAAGAATAAGCACACATGTATCAAAGACCACAGGGGAGTAGGCCTTATTCAGGGGCTTGAATTTGACAGGCCCGTGGCTGATATCATTTCAAAAGCTCTTGATAAGGGACTTGTGCTTATAAATGCCGGAAGCAGTATTTTAAGGTTTGTACCTCCGCTTATTATTTCAAAAGAGAATGTTGATGACATGATAGGCATTCTCGAAGATTGTATTGATTAGGGAATGAGTAATGTCTTTTAGAACAAGGTTAGTGGCGATAATTCTGGTGGCAGTGCTTGCCATCGGAATTATTTATGTAGGAAACAGCAACAACAAGCAGGAAGAGGCTGACAAGGAACAGTCTTACTACCAGACGGAAACAGTGTACCTTTGGTATTCGGATGATACCTATACGGATTTTTTCACGAATGCCGCAGTGGCATTTCATGAGCAGTATCCCGATATCAGGGTAATTCCGACGCTTGTCGATTCGGCCGAGTATATAGAGGGTATCAACAAGGCAAGTCTTTCGGGAGAGGACTATCCCGATATTTACATGCTTACAAATGATTCCTTGGAGAAGGCTTATCTGGCAGGTCTTGCTTCGAAAGCAAAGGATGTTTCCTACGTACTTGATTCAAATCATTTTTCTTCTTCGGCATTGTCGGCCGTTACCTATCAGGGAAACTATGTAGCCTATCCTTTCACATTTGACACAACGGTTCTTTTTTACAATAAAACCCTTATTCAGGATTGGGTGGACAGGGTGAATTCCGGTGAAGTCACGCAGGATGACACATCCTATATGGACGACGAAGGAAATGTCTATGTGGATGAGGAAGATCCGAGTGCCGAGATTTCCGAAGACGTTATTGTAAGCGATTATATACCGGAAAGTTTTGACGATATTAAAAATTTCGCCGATGAATACGAAGCAGGCGACGGCGTAGAGAGCGTTTTTAAGTGGGACGTGTCCGACGCGTTCTTTAACTATCTGTTCGTGGGAAATTATATGATAGTCGGCGGTGATGCCGGTGATGATTCGGAAAATATCGACATCTACAATGACGATACGGTTCAGTGTGTTACCACGTATCAGGGACTTCGCGATACCTTTTCGATTGATATGGAAGAAACCGACTATGAATCGACACTTCAGGATGTAATTGACGGAAAGCAGATTTTCACGATCGTCACTTCCGATGCTATTGCAAAGGTTAATGAGGTGTTGGCGGAAAGAGAAGAGGATGAAACTTCTGCTGAGACCGGCGAGAGTACGGACAGTGAAGTTTCG
>CAZCPW010000244.1:0-2357 GCA_964499925.1 uncultured Lachnospiraceae bacterium | reverse complement strand
TTCTTTCCGAGAAAATATAATGCAACGAATAAGCCAATTAAAACCGCAGTGACTATAATCGCTATTATCCATCCTGTTGACATAAATAATACCTCCGAACAATTTGCCTAAGTATTGTAACATTCCCACTATGGAAAAACAAGAAAAATGAAAATCGAAAATGTTCGGAATCAAAAGATATTTTCCCCCGGATGACACCGAATTATTACGCGTTCGCGCTTCCGCAATTCTTCAGTAAACGCTACTCAACCGCACCGACAAGTTCATTTACATCTTCAATTCCATGCTCAAGCATGTACCGCTCAATTCCGTCGATTACTTCCATGGTAACCGTCGGATTAAAGAAATTTGCGGCACCTATCGAAACCATCCTTGCTCCGGCAAGCATCATTTCAATTGCATCCTCGTAACAGGAAATACCGCCCATTCCGATAATCGGAATCTTTACAGCATGAGCGCATTCGTAAACCATTCTCACCGCAATCGGATGAATGGCGGGCCCGCTCATTCCGCCGGTTTTATTGGCAAGCACGAATTTACGCTTGTTGATGTCTATCTTCATGCCCGTAATCGTATTTATAAGTGAAATCGCATCGGCTCCGGCGCTTTCCGCAGCCTTTGCCATCTCGGAAATGCTTGTTACGTTGGGGCTAAGCTTCATGACTATGGGTTTTTTTGCCTTTTTCTTTATCTCGGAAGTGATACGTTCCAAGGCCTGTGCATTCTGGCCGAAGGCAATTGCACCCTCCTTGACGTTTGGGCAGGAAACGTTGATTTCCAGCAAATCCACCGGTTCTTCCGAAAGTTTTTCCACAACACCAACATATTCTTCGATGGTTTTTCCACAAACGTTGACAATTATCCCCGTATCGAAGTTCTTAAGAAACGGGATATCTCTCTTGATAAAGGTGTCAATTCCGGGATTCTGCAAGCCTATCGCATTTAACATTCCGCCGTATACTTCGCAGACTCTCGTGACGGGATTGCCTTCCCATGGAGTCAGGGAAACGCCCTTTGTAGTCACGGCACCTAACCTGTTTAAATCGACAAGTTCGGAATATTCCCTTCCCGATCCGAAGGTTCCGGATGCAACCGTCACGGGATTTTTAAATTCAACGCCGGCTATGTTTACTTTAGTATTCATCAGATTTCCACCTCCGATGCAAGGAATACGGGTCCCTCAGTGCAGACTCTTGCGTTGTTTACCTTTGAGTGGTCGTCCTTTTTAACGGTTTTGCAGACGCATCCGAGGCACGCACCCACACCGCAGGCCATTCTTTCTTCCAAGGATATGTAAGCGGGAATTTCTTTTTCCGCTGCGAACTGCTTTATAGCCCTCAGCATCGGCATCGGACCGCAGGCGTAGATCACGTCCGCGGTAATATTGTTTGCGCGCGCCGCATCAAGGACATTTCCCTTGGTGCCCGCACTTCCGTCCTCGGTTGCTATGTAAACCTTTGAATATCTTTCAAAGTCCTTATTTAAAAAGAAATCGTCGTTCCTGTAGCCAAGAAGTGCGATGCATTCTTTGGCCTTAAGCTCTTTGGAAAGTTCAAGCAACGGAGGAAGTCCTATGCCTCCGCCGATTAAAAGAGTTTTTTTACCCTTTCCCTCGGAAACAGGAAAGCCATTTCCCAAAGGTCCCAAGACACGCAGGTTTTCGCCCTGCCTGTATAAAGAAAACTCCTTTGTCCCCTTTCCCACTGCTCTGTATACAAGTCTTAAAACCCTTCCCGCAAGCACCTCGCAAATACTGATAGGGCGCGGAAGAAGTGTGGATTCATGCTGCGGGTAAAGCATCACAAACTGCCCGGGAAGAGCACTTTTTGCAGCCTCGGTTTCTATAAAGAGCTCGTATATGCCGCCCGCAAGGCGACCTTCTTTAACTACGAGGCCCGGTTCATAAATCTTCATATGCTATCTTTCCTCCGACGATTGTGTATTTCACTTTGCCAATCAAGGTATCTCCGAGGAACGGAGTGTTTTTGGACTTTGAAAGGGTTTCTTTGTAAACCCAGGGTTCTTTTTCATTGAAAATCGTAAGGTCCGCCTTTTCACCGACTGCTATGCCCTTAGACTCAAAGCCGTAAAGCTCGCGAGGGTTCTTCGTAAGCATTGCGATAAATTTTTCAAGCGTAATGGCGCCGGTTTTGACAAGGTTCATATATCCGATTGAAAACGCGGTTTCAAGCCCGATGATTCCGGACGGAGCCTTCAAGAGATCAAAATCCTTTTCAAATGGCGCATGCGGTGCATGGTCGGTTGCAAGAATCGTAATCGTGCCGTCCTTTACGCCCTCGATGATGGCGCGCCTGTCCTTTTTGGAACGAAGCGGCGGGTTCATCTTGGCATTTGTG
>CAZCPW010000243.1:0-2372 GCA_964499925.1 uncultured Lachnospiraceae bacterium | reverse complement strand
GATTACAAGACCTGGACCTTCCATTTAAGAGAAGGCATGAAGTGGTCCGACGGTGTTGATTTCACTGCAGACGATATTACATTCTGGTATTATCAGTGCCACCTTACCAATTTCGACGGCAAGCTTTCATGGACAGCTCTTATCGACGGCAGCTATGAGGCTGAAGAAGTTAATGCCGAGACAGGCGTAACCGAAACAGTTACAAAGAACACTTATGCAAAGCTTACAAAGGTTGACGATTACACAGTAACCTGGACCTTTGAGAATCCCAAGTATCCCGCAGACTTCATCGAAAACGGTGACTTCAAGTTCTGTTGGGCACCTTCTCATTATTTGTCAGATCTTATTCCTGACAGCATCTACGTTGAAAACGAGTACTGGCCTGCAACAGGTCTTTCAGATGAAGACGTTCTTGCAAATGCACAGGCTAAGACACCCGCTATCGACCAGGCTTCCATTAAGGACCTTGGTAAGGCAGTTGTTTACAATTTCTGGAACACCTCAGGTATTCCCACACTTAACTCCTTTGTACTTACTACAAAGGAAGGCAACAACACCAGAAATTCAGAGCTCTGCATCCTTGAGAGAAATGCTTACTACTGGAAAGTCGATGCCGAAGGCAATCAGCTTCCTTATGTAGACCAGATCAACCTTCATATGTATTCCGAAGAAGGTCAGGACCAGTTGGCATTCCGTTCGGGCGAGCTTGATGTACTTGGCGTAGCAATGGCTGATATCTCTTCATTACTTGCAGACCTTGGAGATACCGCAACCCTTACCGAAGCTTCTTCTTCAAACTGGGGTTCATATCAGGTAACCTTCAACTATTCAAGTTCAGATGAAAACTATGCAACATTATTCAATAACATCGCATTCCGTGAAGCAATGTCTATCTGCGTTGACAGAGACCAGGTATCCTTACTTCTTTCCGACTCCTTCCTTGAGCCCGGACAGGCAGCACCTGCAGTAGGAAACTTCGGCTATGATGCCGAATGGGAGACAAAGTGGACAGAGTACGACGTAGCTAAGGCTAAGACCTTACTTGAGTCTTGCGGACTTGTAATGGGCGATGACGGCTATTACAACTTTGCAGACGGTTCCGATTTACTCATCACCTTCTACACCTACACAGATTCAGGTGCTGAAGCAGCATTCCCTGTACTTGAGCAGTACTACAAGGCAGTTGGCATTGACTGTGCACAGAAGGATATGGAAGTTGGTACCTTTGATACCACAATCGATAACAACGACTGGATTGCAGTACTTGGACCTCACACAGCTATCGGCGGTATCTCAATGAGATCGAGAGTAGCTCCTTTCATCCCGATTGCACAGGCAGCTGAATGGTACGGTGATTTCGGTACCTACTATCAGACAAACGGCGAGCAGGGTGTTGAGCCTACAGGCGATATGGCTAAGCTCGTAGAACTTTACGAAGAGTACATCTCCACTCCTATTACCAGCGAAAGAGATGCCATCAACGAAGAAGTTCTTGAAATCCACAAGGCTAACCTTTGGACCCTTGCTTACTTAAAGGCAGAGTCAAACTACACTCTTATCTCCAACAAGGTTAAGAACTATCCTGTACTCTATGTATACGATGACTTATATCAGTATGCGAACATGGTTCACTACTGGACAGTTTACGTAGAGGAGTAACACTTACCTGACAATTTAAAGAGACTGACCGGAGGCGGGAAACCGAGTTTTCCGCCTCCTTATTTTAAAAAAGAGGTATTTCTTATGGAAGAAAATGGATGCAAATTAGAAAATATGCATGAAACCACAGCCAAGAAAACCTTTATTGAGGGTGTGAAAGATTTCTTCAAAAAGGATCTTGTTTCGTACATTGTTAAACGTGTACTGATGTTCATCCCTACATTGATTCTAATTTCAATGCTGGTTTTCTTCGTAATTCAGCTCCCTCCCGGAGATTACGTTTCACAGTACATTGCAAAGCTTGCAACAGAGGGCGAATATGTTGATGCGGATTACGCATCGGAACTTCGTGCCGAATACGGACTCGATTTGCCCGTATATCAGCAGTATATAAAGTGGGTAAAGGACATCATCTGGACACCCACCGATTCAAGCTACTACAGACTTTATGGTTCACATCACAACTGGAAATATTCTTTTGCCTACGGTCGCGACGTTTGGAGCGTCGTAATGGACAGGCTCGGACTTACGATAGCCGTTACGGCAATCATCATGGTATTCCAGTATGCGGTTTCAATACCTATTGCCATTTATGCTTCAACACATCAATATTCGCCGGGTGATTACATCACGTCGGTAATAGGTTTCCTCGGTACGGCGATACCGAACTTTATTTTGGCAATTATACTGATGTATTTCTCGTACAAGATAAC
>CAZCPW010000242.1:0-2383 GCA_964499925.1 uncultured Lachnospiraceae bacterium | reverse complement strand
TTCGCCCGTTGAGAGCCTTGGCATGGAGATTCAGACCATCCAGTCCGCGACGGCGGGACTTAAGCGCATCAATGAATTCCTGTCGCAGGAAGAGACGGATTTTGACATGGGGGCGGGAATCGTTGAGAGTACCGGCAGTGATGAGATGGTTAAGTGTGAGAATGTCACTTTCGGCTATGACGAGGAGCCGGTGCTTGAACACTTTAATCTCGATGTAAAGAAGGGCGAAAAGGTCACCCTTATGGGAAGGACAGGCGCCGGAAAGAGTACGATATTTAAGCTTCTGCTGGGGCTTTATAAGCCCGAAAAGGGTAGAGTTACCATAGACGGAAAGACTGCATTTTCGATATCCGAAGAGAATAAGCGAAAGCTGTTCGGTTACGTCGAGCAGTCATTTCATAAGGTGCCGGGGAGTGTGGCAGACCAGATTACATTGTTTGATAAGAGTATCCCTCCGGAAAAGGTCGTCTGGGCGGCAATCCTAACAGGACTTCACGAGACTATTGAGGCTTTACCAAACGGATATGATACGCCTTGTACGGAAGAAATCTTTTCTCAGGGGCAGTGGCAGCTTCTTTCAATAGCAAGAGCCGTTGCCTCAAATCCGAAGTTGCTTCTTTTAGACGAAATAACCGCCGATCTTGACGAGGTCACGGAACAAGAGGTTTTGGCAGCCCTTGACAGGGCAAGTAAGGACCGAACCCTTATCTCAATCTCCCACAGAACAAGTGCCATGACCGGCAGAGTGGTCGAAATTTAGGCGAGAGTGGGGATACGATCCATTTTTCGTGCCCTCTCCGTCCTCGCTGCGCTCGGCCACCTCTCCCAAAGGGAGAGGCAAGGTCACTCCTTCGGGCACCTGAAAAATTACTATATTCAGCCCGCGCAACAAGAGTTGCGCGGTTTTCTTTAATTTCTTGTTAACTTTCAATATCGCAGTCTCTTCAATCTTATTATTTAAGTCAATGGAAAATTACTTTCCCGCGGACTACAATTACCTTGTAAGGCTTGATAGACAAGGCTTTACGTATGGGAAAAAGATGTATAAGCGGGGACGAAAATACCTTTGTTAAAGTCGGCCAAAATGCGCAAACAACAGTTGCGCAAACATGATTCCTTCTTTATCAGGGCTTCTTTTCCGCAAAGACATCGGAAATGGAGCGAGAATGTCAAAACAGGAAAAATCCAAGAAAGTTAAACCTCCGTTTTTCAAAACTGTAAAAAGAAGCTGGATGCTGTTACTGATGCTGCTTCCGGCAGTTTTGTACGTCGTGATTTTTTGCTATGTCCCGATGACCGGAATAGTGCTTGCATTTAAAAAGTACCAGTACGCGGGAGGCATTTATTTTTCACCCTGGTGCGGACTTAAGAATTTCGAGGCACTTAAGCTTGCGGGTAAGCTCTGGATGGTTACGAGAAATACTCTTTTATACAATCTTGCCTTTATCTTTCTGGGCGTCATCTTTGAAATGGGAAGCGCGATTCTGTTAAATGAAATCCGCTCGAAACATTTCAAAAAGGTCTCTCAGTCGCTCATGTTCTTACCCTATTTCATAAGTTGGGTAGTAGTCGGAGCCGTTATGTACAATGTCTTCAACTACGAAAAGGGTATCGTAAACGGTGTCCTCAAATTCCTCGGCATGCAGGCCTTTGACCTTTACAACAATCCGACAGCCTGGCCGTTTACCATAGTGTTCTTGAAACTTTGGAAGCAGACGGGATACGGCTCGGTCGTATATCTTGCCGCAATTACGGGGCTTGATCAGGAGATGTTTGAGGCGGCTTCCATCGACGGCGCAACCGCATGGCAAAAGATCAGACATATCACGATTCCTTCACTCAGACCCACAATGGTAATTTTGGTACTTCTCGGTATAGGAAATATTTTCAGAGGCGATTTCGGTCTGTTCTATCAGACTGTAAAGACAAGCGCAATTTTACAGCCTGTTACGGACATTATCGATACATATGTGTTCAGGCTTCTCATTACCAACAGTGATATCGGTGTTTCGGCAGCCACGGGTCTGTTCCAATCGGTACTTTGCTTTGTGACGATTACGATTTGTAACGGCTTAGTAAAGAAGATTTCACCGGATTACGCACTGTATTAAGGAGGGAAGCATGGCTAAGTCATTTGATGATGTGGATCTTGAAGGCGGCAAGGGCGTTGCTTCGAAAGATCAAAAAAGAATAGAGATAATTGCATACATCATAATCGGAATATTTGCAATTCTGTGCCTGATTCCTTTTTATCTCGTAATCATAGCTTCCTTTACCTCGGAGACTTCACTTATAAGAGACGGTTATCCGATAATTCCCACAAGCTTCAGCTTGGAAAGCTATGCGCTTTGCTTAAAGAACCCGACGAGTATTCTCATAGCAT
>CAZCPW010000241.1:0-2391 GCA_964499925.1 uncultured Lachnospiraceae bacterium | reverse complement strand
AGAAGATTGAGGACAAGGTTTCAAAGATTGAGGGAGTATCAAACTGCAAGGTTACTTTTTTGACTACCAAGCTTGTTTACGATGTTGATGAAGCCAAGGCCGACGAAGTTGAAAAAGAAATGCGTAAGGTTGTAAAGAAACTTGAACCTGACGTTACCGTAAAGAACGCATAATTTTAAAGTGGGTCGGGGAAATAACGCTTAAGTGAGGCATACAGATGACAAAGAAGTTAAAAAAGAAGATCATTCGTGTAAGCATAGGAACGCTTCTTTTTATAGCAGGGCTTTTGGTATCAAAATTTTCAAATGAGTGGGTCGGCTTGGGAATACTGATAGCGGCCTACATAGTAACGGGATACGATGTGGTAAGGACCGCAGTCATAAACATAGCTCACGGACAGGTATTTGATGAAAACTTCTTAATGATGGTTGCAACCTTCGGAGCCTTCGGATGCAAGGAATACGTTGAGGCGGTTGCGGTTATTGTTTTTTATCAGATAGGTGAATGCTTCCAGTCATACGCAGTCAATAAGTCGAGGAAATCCATCACCGCTCTTATGAGCATCAGACCCGACTCCGCAAGGGTCATCCGTGACGGTGCTGAAAAAGAAGTCGATCCGTCCGAAGTAAAGATAGGTGAGAAAATTATCCTTAAACCCGGCGAAAGAGTTCCGCTTGACGGTATTGTCGTTGAAGGTATTTCGACTCTTGATACAGCGGCCATAACGGGAGAAAGTCTTCCGAGAGACGTTGCGGCAGGTGAGAAGATTGTTTCCGGCTGCGTGAACCAGTCAGGTGTTCTTACGATAGAGGTGACTTCAGAATTTTCGGAGTCTACGGTTTCTAAGATTTTGAAGCTCGTCGAGGACGCATCTTCCAAAAAGGCTAAGGCTGAGCAGTTCATAACTGTTTTTGCAAGATATTACACGCCTATAATCGTTATTTCTGCGGCACTTCTTGCAATCATCGGTTCAATCGTGACAAGGGATTATGCTACCTGGATTTACAGGGCTATGACCTTCTTGCTGATTTCCTGTCCTTGTGCTTTGGTAATCAGCATTCCGCTTTCTTTTTTCGGAGGAATCGGCGGAGCAGGCAAGCAGGGAATTTTGATAAAGGGCGGCAACTACATGGACACCCTTTCCAAGATAGATACGCTGGTGCTTGATAAGACCGGAACCATTACAAAGGGTAACTTCGTACTTTCGAAGGTTGAGGTTTCGGACTACTACAGAGGACTTTACCAAGAAAAAGCCGAGGAAGAGCTGATAAAGAACGCTGCCCTGGCTGAGAGCTATTCCACTCACCCCATCGGTCTTTCGATTATGGCAGGCTACGGTAAAGAGCTTGATAAGTCGCTTCTTTCGGATGTATCGGAGCTTGCGGGTAAAGGCGTAAAGACAACGATTTCCGGCACCGACTATTACGTCGGCAATCTGAAGCTTATGAATGAAGTGGTTTCGGACGATGAAAAAGCTTTGGTTGAAAAGTGCGAAGAAGCGGTAAAGAGCGGAACCATGGTTTATGTGGCTGTAGACGGTCATATTGCAGGACATCTTCATATAGTCGATGAGATAAAGGACGGAGCCAAGGAAGCCTTACTCAAATGCAGACATGCCGGAATTTCAAAGATCATCATGCTTACAGGGGATAATGAAAATACGGCAAAGGCCGTTGCCGATGAAGTTGGCTTGGACGGATATTACGCAAACCTTTCTCCTATGGACAAGGTAAGTGCGGTTGAAAAGATTCTTGATGACAAGTCAAACGGAAAGGTTGCCTTTGTAGGCGACGGAATAAACGATGCCCCCGTTCTTTCGAGAGCGGATATCGGAATCGCAATGGGTGCGATGGGATCAGATGCGGCCATCGAGGCAGCAGACATCGTAATCATGACGGACGAGCTTTCAAAGATTCCGACCGCAAAGAAGATTAGTTTAAAGACGCTTCGTATAGTCAAGGAGAATATCGTATTTGCCCTCGGTGTCAAATTCTTAATCTTAGTACTTGCGGCCTTCGGTAAAGCCTCAATGTGGGCAGCAATTTTCGCCGATGTGGGTGTAGCCTTCATCGCCATCATGAACGCCATGAGAGCGCTTAAGTGGAAAGATAAATAGGTATTCAGAAATAGGAACGCCCCTCTGCGATGCGCAGAGGGGCGTTTTGCTATATAGGAAATCGCTCCGCAATCTCCTATATAGGAAAAAGGCACTACGTGCCAATGATGCGCACTCGCGTGCAGAGTAAATGTCGCTAACGCGACCACGCTCGGCGCGTGAGAGTTTCGCAAGCGAAACTCTTTTTTAAATCGTTTATTTCCATTCAAAAATCATATTCAGCCATTCAATTGCAAGACCGACCCATTTTGCACAGTAGGGTTCGCATCCGCCGC
>CAZCPW010000240.1:0-2430 GCA_964499925.1 uncultured Lachnospiraceae bacterium | reverse complement strand
TTGAAAGGGTATTTGAAACAAGTTCCTTTATCTCGTCAAGTGAAAGCTCATCATATTCAAATTCCTGATAAGTCTCAACATCCTGAGGAGCTTTACACTGAGCCACGAACTCGCCCTTTATACAGCGGCTTAAATATGCTACGTCCGTTCCTTCGGAGGAAACGATATGAACCTGTTTCTCTTCGCCGAAGAGCTCGACGTTGTTGATGAAAGCTTCTTTATCCGTATCAACCGAATAAATCGCATCGGCGAAGATTTCAACGTCTTCGGAAAGCGTATGGTCGTTTAAGGTGCTCTCCGCACAAATCTCGTCCGATACCTCTTTTGCCGGAAGGTCGAAATAAGGATTCTTAACAAATCCCGCCGAGTAAACCGCACCCTCAAGCTTGGCAATAATCTCCTCATCCGTCATCGAAGAAGAAACATTTACATCCGCACGGCCGCGAAGCTTCTTTCCGTCTTCTTCCATATCCTTGTATACGGCTATCATCACTTCGTCGGTATCTTCGATTCGACGCATATCAAGCTTTTTCTTTATAAAGAAAAGCTCTGCCGTGTTCTTTTTCACCCTTACAATTCTGTAGGTCTTTATTCCGCATTTTTCAACAAGCTTTGTAAATCTATTCATACTCTCACCTACCCTAACCTTATCTGAGCCTTTATGTAAGGGCCTCCGTCGGAAACCTTTACCCACTCTTTATAGCCCTTGCCGCAGTATCCGGCGCCGTTATAGAAGGCTTCATCGGAAACCTCGGAGATGGATTTAAGCAAATCCGGAACATAGCCGGTAAGGACAATCGGCGAACAAATCCTGCCGGTAAGCTTGCCGTCCTTGATCTCTCGTGCAATGTTTACCATGCATTGGATGCCCCAGTTCTTGGGGTCCTCCATACCGGAGCTCGGACATTCAAGCAGATATCCGTCTTTGACCGAAGCAATCATGTCTTCAAGCTTGTCGTCTCCCGCCTCGAAATAGGTATTCGTCATACGGGTATAGGCTTTTCTCTTGTAGCTTTCGCGCCTTCCGTTTCCTGTAGGCTCGGTACCGAGCGCCATTGCCGACTGCAAATCACTTATTCCGGTCTTTAAAATTCCCTTGTCTATGATGATTGTGTCCGTAGAAAGAACGCCCTCGTCGTCAAAGAAATAGGTCGCGGTCTGGTTAATGGCATTTCCGTCATGCATCGTAATCAAAGGCGAAGCGACATATTCACCCACATGCTTTGCGGCGCAGGCTCTGTCCTTTACGAACATATCCATTTCAACGCCGTGTCCGAAGGCTTCATGGACAATCATACCTGTCGTGTCAGGGTCGCATATGCACTCATAAAGACCGGGCTTAATCGGCTCAGAGTCAAGCATTTCGATTGCAACCTTTGCCGTATCCTCTACACTTTTCTCCAAAAGGTCAAGAATTTCCATTCCGCCGAGCACCGAACCCGACTTATAATTGTACTTAACCTCTTCGCCCCTTATGGTGGTCACATAAATATTTCCCTGCGTCCACATAACATTTTCCGTAAGGTCACGGTTTTTGGATAAAAAGAGCTTTGAATACCTTCTGTATGCAGTCGCAACCTGACAGTTAAGCACCTTGTCGCTTACTGCCATTCCGCGTTTGTAAATCTCCGTAAGCTTCTCAATAATTGCCTTGTCTCCCATTTCTTCGGGATCGACTTCCACGTCTGTGCTCTTTGAAAAAGAAAGTGGCTCGTCAAGCGAAAGCGTGTATGAGGATTTTTCTTTTGCCTTTCCGAGTGTCACCAGCTTATCCGAAATCTTTTCGATGATATCGGAAACAGAATCCTCCGAAATCTCATTTCCCGAATATTCCGCATAAGCTCCGCCTTCATAAACCTTTACTACGAAGCCCCTGCCTGTTGTAAGCGAGCTCTCGCTAATATTAATTCCCGATTTTGATACGTTTAAGCTCTTGCCTACAGAGTCACATACCAGAATCGATACGTATTCATACTTCTTTAAAAGCTCATCCTTCAACCGTATAAACAACGGTTTTGAAGCTTTTATGTATGCGCTTTCCTTTACTTTCATAGCTTTAAATTCCTTTCATTAATTCCATAATCATCTTGGCACAGTGCTCTGCTGCCTTCTTCTCGAAAACAGGGTAGTCCTCCTCGGCCGAATCGTCTGCCTTGTCGGAAATGGCACGGACTATCAGACTCGGAATGTCGTTTAAATAAGCCGCGTGCACCATTGCACAGCCTTCCATTTCAACACAAAGAGGGTCGAACTCTGACTTGATGCGGTTTTTAACCTCTTTCCCGGCTACGAACTGATCACCCGAAGCAATACGTCCTTTAAAAACATTTATATCGGGATTTACCCTCTTGCAGGCTTCCTCTGCTATCACCTGTAATTTCTCGTCTGTCTTAAATTCAAAGACATCCATCTGAGGAACCTGACCCTTTT
>CAZCPW010000239.1:0-2481 GCA_964499925.1 uncultured Lachnospiraceae bacterium | reverse complement strand
GCATGAATTTCAAGATAGACAGGGTAGTTTTCTTTGGCTATCACAAAACCATCGAGGAGCAGAAGGATCGGACTGAGAAATTTCTCCAAAAATACTGTGGAGTGCAGACTGTGGTGTTTCATGCGTTGTCTCAGCATGATTTACAGTCAACACTGAATAGCATGCGCAAGGAAGTACAGTATGAGCGCAGTCAGAAGAATCAGATTTATTTTGATATTACCGGTGGTGAAGACCTGATTTTGGTAGCATTCGGAATGCTTTCAAAAGAGTTTGAAATGCCGATGCACATGTACGACGTCGCAGCCGGTAAGCTCATAGAGCTTGATAAAGGAGCCGGTGATGATCTCAGCAAGAGTGCCGGAGCCAGAACGGTTCCGATGACCTTGGACATGCTTGTTGAGATGCGTGGCGGTAGGATTAACAACAATCTCCACAAAGGGATTAAAGATGCAAACGATCCTGAGTTTATGGATGATGCGGAGAAGATATATCAAGTTGCCAGGCAAAATTGGGATTGTTGGAATCCTTTCTCGGATTTCCTTCGGAATAAGATGGCTTCGGAAGATTCAACGTCACTGCAGGTTAGTTTAAACACTCATATGGTGCTAGATGCACTCGCAAAATCCAAAACAAAGCTAAATGATGTCTACAAGCTAAATGCGATTATTGACGGTCTGGCAGCCGAAGGGATTCTGCTTGACGTGAATCATTCAGATGGTTTCTACGGATTCCGATTTAAGAATCAAGCGGTTAAAGAGTGCCTATGGGAAGGCGGAAGCGTTCTGGAACTTCATATCTACAGAGAAGAGGTAGGACATAGCAGTGACTGCAGGGTTGGGGTTCATCTTGACTGGGACGGAATCATCCATGATGGGCCCGGGGTAGATGTATTGAATGAGATAGATGTTCTTTCACTTAATGGAAACGTTCCGACTTTTATTTCGTGCAAGTCCGGGAAGATGGGTGCGGATGCGTCATTACATGCATTATATGAGTTAGAGACCGTGGCCGAAAGATTTGGCGGTAAGTATGCAAGAAAGGTTTTGGTTTCGGCAAAAAACCTGGAGCCTGTTTATTTTAAAAGGGCAGCAGAGATGGGGATAGAAGTTAAGGTATTAAGTTAAAGGCAATAGTTTTCTTTGGTTGATGTACATTAAGGATAAAGTGTAAATGATGCACGCACTGAGAGGATTAAAGTGCAAAATTTGCACATGAAAAGTTGAGGAGAGTGCAAAGGGGTGTACCACGGAAAGAGTTTGATATTGAACTACTGGTATTTAAGGAAAATTTAAGGAGGAACACTATGAACGAAACACTCAAAGTATTGGAAACAAGAAGAAGCTGCCGTAAATTTAAACCGGACATGATTACGGAGGAAGAATTGCAGGCGGTTATCAAGGCCGGAAGCTATGGCATATAAATTCTGGGGCTGGGAGCATGCAGATGCCAAGGCAGTTACCGAGGAATATAAAGGGATAAAGAACCCCATTGATTTATACGATGCACTTTCAAATATCTGGTGTGCGGACACTTGTGCTCCCAGGATGAGGTCAGATTGGACAAAGGCAAATATGACACTTGGCCAGTGTTCTATAACGGCTTTTCTTGCGCAGGATATATTCGGCGGGAAGGTATATGGAATACTGAGACCCGGCGGGAATTATCATTGCTATAATGTGGTAGACGACTGCAGATTTGATCTGACAAGCGAGCAATTCGCTGACGAAGTCTTAGATTATGGAGACAACCCGGAGCAATTCAGAGAGGTTCATTTTGCAAAAGAAGAGAAGCGGCTTCGCTATGAGTACTTAAAGAGCGAGCTGAAAAAATACTGTTTAAATCAGCAGACATCATGGCCGGACGGGAAAATAAGATGCCGTTGGGCAAATCCGAAAAACGAGCGGTATGTTCGTTATCATGACGAAGAATGGGGCGTACCCGTTCACGATGACGGAAAACTCTTTGAGATGCTGATTTTGGAATGCTTTCAGGCGGGGCTTTCGTGGGAGTGTGTGCTGAATAAGCGGGATGCATTTCGAGAGGCGTTCGACGACTTTAATTTGGAAAAGGTCTGTGCTTATGATGCGGACAAACTTGACAAGTTGATAGCTAATCCCGGTATTATCCGTAACCGCCTGAAAATACAGGCTTCAGTTACCAACGCCAAAATATTCCGCGATATACAACAAGAATTCGGCAGCTTTTCCGATTATCTGTGGAACTTTACAGACGGCAAAATTGTTTACGAAAAATCGCAGACAAGTTCACCGTTGTCTGATGAAATATCAAAGGATTTGAAAAAGCGCGGCATGAAGTTCGTGGGTACAACTGTTATTTATGCCTATTTGCAAGCGGTCGGGGTCATCAATTCGCATGAGGACGACTGTTTCCTGGCAAGTAAAGATTTAAGAATGGATATTAATATCAAAAGAGGTGACGAAGATGCAACTGGAAAATGAAAAACTATGTGTAGAAATTTCA
>CAZCPW010000238.1:0-2492 GCA_964499925.1 uncultured Lachnospiraceae bacterium | reverse complement strand
TGTTGTTTTTCTTTTTCATTTACTGCTTCTTAGGCTGGATAATCGAGTCGACCTATGTGTCTCTGCATGAAAAGAAGTTTGTAAATCGAGGCTTCATGCACGGACCGTTTATTCCGATTTACGGGTTTGGCGCGATGGCATTACTGCTCGTCGGGACACCGCTGTTAAAGTGGCCGGTTGCGGTTTTCTTTGCGGGTCTTTTTACGGCAAGTGTGCTTGAATATGTGACCGGAACCGTTATGGAGGCTGTGTTTAAGGTTCGTTACTGGGATTATACGGGAAAGTTTATGAACATAAACGGACATGTGTCACTCTTTACGAGTATCTGCTGGGGCGCACTTGCCTGCGTGGAGGATTACTGGCTGCAGAAACCTTTGGAAGCTCTTAAAGATATGCTTTCCGAGGAGGCACTCAGCTGGATAGTAACGGCAATTTCCGTATATTTTGTGGTCGACCTGACTCTTTCCTTCAAGGCAGCTTTCGATATGCGTGCTTTGATCATCAAGATGGAAAAAGCAAGAGAAGAGTTAAGGCTCATGCAGAAACGTCTCGATGTGTATATGGCCTATGCTGAGGAAGACAGGAAAGAATTCATCGAAGAGCGTAAGGAAAAATACGAAGAGCGAAGAGAACGTTTCGAGGACCTTACCGGCAGCATAGAGCAGCAGTTTACGGAGCTTAAGCACCGCATGGAAGAAAGACCTGCAGCCTTTGCCGACAGCGTAAGGGATGAAATTGCAGAGCTTAAAGAAAAGTACATTATCAGCAAGGCAAATCGTTCAAATATGCTGAGTTTTAAGGATATATACAAGAGAGGCATTATCCTTGGCAACCCTACGATGGGATCGAAGAAGTTCAAGGAATCCTTTGAAGCCATCAAGGAATATGTGGACAGTTACAGGAAGAAGGACAAAGATTCATCAAAGGCTGAAGAAGAACTTTCCGAATCGGGAGAAAAGCATTAAGCATATCACGGATGGGCTTTCTGAAGACAAAAATCAATTTGGGGTTTTAAATGAACAAACAAAGCACGAGTGTAAAAAGAATACAGGCTCTTTACTTTCTGTATCTTTTTATTCCCGTGCTTTCTTTATTGCTGCTGTCACTTGTAAGCGGCAAAAATCTCTTTTTGAGCTTACCTACCTGGAGCGATGAACTTGATTATTTCAGGGAAACTTACTCTTTTTCGGAGAACGGCTTTGATTTCGGCGGCTCGCTTTTTGTGGGCGAGGATGCGAAAATCGGCCCTTTGGGCGGTCATTCTTTTTCACCTATTGTAGTCTACGGACTTGCAGCTTTGATATTTCCGTTTTCGGAGCACACGATTTTGTACGTAAACCTTGCACTTTTATCGCTTGCGATGCTTGCCTTTGCTTTGATAGTCAAGCCAAAGGGATTTAATCTGATTTTTTCATGTTTTCTTTTTTTACTGTTTCCGCCGCTTTTAAATTACCTTTATACATCAATGCTTGAGGTTCCGCTTTACGCCGGATTGATAGTCTATTTTGCCTTGTTTTATGCTTACAGCAAGGGTAAAAAGAAATCCGTTTTCATATGGATGCTTATAGTGGGAATTTTTGTGACACTTATTAGAATGCCCTATGTGGTGATTCTTTTCCCTGCAATCATGGTTCTTGGAGATTATAAGTTTAATAAGAAGACTTGGCTGAGACTTTTGATCTACGTGGTTTCATTCTTGTTTGTTTATAAGTTTTACAATCTGTTTTGCGCGAATTACCCCGATTGGGTTACGGCGAAAATCGGTGCCGCAGACGGAATTGCAGGAAAGCTAAAGGTAATTTACTCAAATACAAAGGAAAATATTTACAGGTATTTTTCTTTTTCCATAGAAAGCCCGATGCAGACAGTGCTTAGATACGTATACGGGATTTTGGTGCTTTTGACAGGCGTTTTAAGCTTTGTGAGGCAGGAGAATAGGAAGTTTAGGCTTTGCTTTAACGGATTTTGGTTTTCGCTCTTTGCGACAGCAGGCGGGTTACTCTGTATCATGATGTGTCTATATGATATAAAGGATTACAGAGATTACAGGACCTTTGCACCGATTGCTGTGTTTCTGATGCTTTCGACAGTGATGTTTGCAAAGAAAGCGCCGGTAAGGGCAGTGCCGATAGTGACATTTTTACTGCTTATAATCTTCAGCAATGTAAATGTCTTGCTTGCGGACAGGGAGTTTGGTATCGTTAACGAAACTGTTTCGGGCTTTGAGAATCTCGAAAATGATGAAGACATGAAACTCGGGGCGACGATGGATGTAAACTGGGGAGATGTTTCACTTTTAATGAGTGTTCCGTCGAAGCTTGGGTATCAGGTTTTTTATAACGGAATTAATGAAGACAATTACGATAAAGTTGATTACATACTGACGGGCGAGAAATTATCGTATACAAAAGTGACATTGTTGAATGAAATTGAGGGTTACGGATACCTTTACAGGGTAGTTAAGTGAGGAAGATTATGTGGGAATGTTCGTA
>CAZCPW010000237.1:0-2495 GCA_964499925.1 uncultured Lachnospiraceae bacterium | reverse complement strand
AGGAAACCTTATAGTCCTTGATATCACGTCCGTCAATTAAGATTTGTCCCTTCTGAATGTCGTAGTTACGGCAGACTAGTGACAAAATCGTTGTTTTTCCGGATCCCGTCTGACCTACAAAAGCAACGGTTTCTTTAGGCATTACATGGAAGGAAACATCCTTTAACACCCAGTCTTCGCCCTCATAAGCAAACCAGACATTCCTAAATTCGATTTCGCCCTCAAGGTGATCTATTTCAATCGCACCTTCTTTATCCTGTATTTCAGACTCCATATCCATAATGGTAAAGACCTTTTCCGCGGAGGCAAAGGCTGACTGCAGCGTATTGAACTGCTCCGCAAGGTTCTGAATAGGGGTAAAGAACTTGTTGATGTACATTGAAAAGCTTACAAGGATTCCGCTTGTAACAGTCTGCCCGAAAAATACGGTATCCTTGATGTAGCCCTTGCCGCAAAGGTAGAATAGGCACAGGGTCGACGCCATATAAAGCATGTACATCGAGGGTCTGAATATTGAGAATACATAGATTTCCCTGGCACGTGCAACCTTTAATTCGTTGTTCTTTTTCTCAAACTCCGAAAGCTTTTTGTCCTCACAGTTGAAAATCTGAGTCACCTTTATGCCCGAAAGATTTTCGGAAAGGAAGGTATTGATATCCGTTGTCGCATCCTTTACACGCCTGTAGGCACGACGCGAAAACTTTCTGAAAATCACGGAAAAGATTACGATAAAGGGCACAAAGCAAAGCACCATAAGCGCAAGCTCGATATTCAGGGCAAACATTGCGCACATAACACCTATGAGCACAAATATATTCTTTATAAGGTTTACAATTATCTCCGTAAACATCCTCGAAATATGGTTTGTGTCATTGGTAACCCTTGTCACAAGCTTCCCGACGGGGATGTGGTTTAACTGATTGTGGGAAAGGCTTTCAATATGGGCAAAAACGTCCTCCCTTAACTCCGAGAGAATCTTCTGTCCCGTGACATGCAGAATCATCGCCTGCGAGTAAGTGCACACTATGGTTACAATCAAAATTCCCACGTAAACAATCAGCTGCCTGTAAAGCTCATCCATCTCGAAATCGTTCTTTACAAGTTCCTCGATATTTCCAAGGATTAAAGGAGAAAGAATGTCATACGAAATAGAGAAAATCAGGATAATAAGCACTAAAATAAAATTCTTCCAATAGGGCTTTGCGTATGTGAGGATTCTTTTTGTGATTTCCGAATCCTTCATGTTCCTGTCAAAACCGATGGCCGCACGCTTATCCTTCATGAACACAAAAGCAATCAGAAAGGCCGCCGTTGCCACACCTATAATTGCACCGACAATCAAAAGAGGATAATATTCACGCATCTAAACTTTCCCCCTTTCTCTCGTCTTCAAGGCGCTGCATTTCAACCATCTTCACGTATTCGGGCGAAGTCTTGAGAAGCTCTTCATGGGTGCCGACAGCCTTTACCCTTCCCTCGTCTATGAAGATGATCTTGTCCATGCCCTCAACCGTAGTAATGCGGTGAGCTATCAAAATGGTCGTCTTTCCCTTACGACGGGTTTTCAAATTTTCAAGAATCAGCTTTTCGGTCTTTGTATCAACCGCCGAAACCGAATCGTCGAGTATCATGATTTCGGCATTCTTCATAAAGGCTCTTGCGATGGATATGCGCTGCTTCTGTCCGCCGGAAACCGTGACTCCGCGCTCGCCCAAAACCGTTTCGTAGCCGTCCTTGAACTCCATTATATTGTCATGGACACCGGCAAATTTCCCGGCATCGTAAATGCTTTCTTTTTCTGCGTCCTCATACACGGAAAAAGAAATATTGTTTGAAATCGTATCGCTGAACAGGAAATTGTCCTGAGGCACATAGGCCAAGTGATTCCTCAGTTCCTTAATCGGAATCTCGTTTATGTCCTCACCGTCTATGAAAATCGAACCGTCCGGAATGTTGTAGATATGCGCCATCAAATCGACTATTGTTGTTTTTCCGGCGCCTGTCCTTCCTATCAGGCCGACATTTTCTCCCGCATTAATCTTGAATGAAACGTCTTCAAGGACCGTTCTATCGCTTCCGGGATAGGAGAAAGTAAGATTTTTAAACTCAATCTCGCCCTTTATGTCACGAGGCTTTTCGGAAATTCCCGGCTTGTCTGTAACATCAATCTTCGCATCCATGAATTTGTCGACACGCTTACAGGAAGCGCTCGCCCTGGCCGTCATATCTATCAGCATGGAGACAGCCTCGATAGGCCAGATAATCGTCGTAAAGTAACTGATGAATTCCACAAGTTCACCGGCACTGAAGGCGCCCGTGTAAACAAGATATCCGCCGTAGCCGATTATTACGCAAATTACGGACTCAACAAAAAAGATAAAGCAAATATTCAGCAGGGTTGATGTCTTTGTGAAGGAAACATTTATTTTTTCATTTTCCCTGTTGAGCTTCTTAAAGGAAAGTAGGTCCTTAAGCTCCTTTGCGAAGGCCTTTGT
>CAZCPW010000236.1:0-2513 GCA_964499925.1 uncultured Lachnospiraceae bacterium | reverse complement strand
CCTTTAGGCAATAACCTTTCTGATTATAGCATCAGTAAGCTCTTTTAGCAATTTTTAGGGGCTTTTCTTTTTTGAATATTTCCTTAAAGTTTTCCGATTTTATGGATTTATGCGATTTTTCGCATTATAATGGGCACACTTGATTTTGAAAAGGAAAGAAGAATGAACGAGAAAAAGAAATTTAAGATTAATCTGCATATTCTTGTATTGATTCCGATTGTTTTGATTGTTGCCTTTGTAATCATAAGGCTGAACATTTGGAACAAGCAGACGACTTCGGTGGACCTATCCGATATTTCGGAAGGCGATTACGATATGGAGTGCAATGACTGTTATTTCTACCCAGATCCCGATGCCGGGCCTTACGAGAATCACGTAGACAACGGAGTGAATGATATCCTCCTCATCGGAGACCACATCCTCAACAATTACGGCGAGGACCACTCGATTCTCAACATCCTGAAAGAGAATCTTGATGCGAACATCATCGATCTGACCTGTGAAAAAGTAAAGCTTACCGCCACCTACGGAAACCCGGACGTCGGAACAAATTCGTTTTCGCTTTACAGTGTTGTTTCGGCACTCGTCAACAAAAATTTTAAGAACATGTATCTCACCGATTACGTGGAAGGTTTTGCAACCGAGGAACGATATGATGCATACATGAATACGATTGAAAATATTGATTTAAACGAAGTGGATACGGTCATCATCATGTATTCGATGCATGACTATCTGGAAGTGATCCCGGAAATGCTAGCTGACTCCGAAAATGTTTACGGTTATCACGGAGCGCTTTACACTTCAATCAAGACACTTCAGGAGAATTACCCTCACCTGCAAATCATCCTTTCATCGCCCACTCCGATTTATGTGGACAACGGTGACGGAGAGATCAAGCTTGGGTCAAATACGGATTACGGTGCCGGCTGCGAAACCATCTACACTGTTCACCAGTACGCCGTTGCCAACGAGCTATACGTTTCCTACATTGACAACTACTATTACAAGATTAACGAATCAAATATCACAGAGTATGTTGATGGGGTTTATCTCGGAGATGCCGGAATTGATTTGACGGCGGAACATATGTTGGAATTCTTAAATACGTTGATGAAATAAATTAAGGCTTTCGTAACATGCAAAAAGCTTAAGCGTTTTCTTTGGACGCTGTGGAGCCGAGACTCAAGAATCGTGGAAGCCGTACCTGAACACGATTCTTGCTTTAAGAGGCTCGGCGGAACGGTCAGCGCATCCGAAAACGCGTAGCTTTTGCATGGGGCGAAAGCCTATTCATTATCTTTTTATCTTTCTCTTTCAATTTTCCCGTTCTGAACCCTATAAACCATGTCACACTTTTCAATGGTCTGGAGTCTGTGGGCTACGATAACGAGTGTTTTTTTACCGTGGAGGGCGTTGATGGACTCCATTATCTGGGCTTCGGTGTCATTGTCGAGGGCTGAAGTTGCTTCATCGAGGATGAGGACCTCGGGATCGTTGTAGAGGGCACGTGCTATGCCGATTCTCTGACGCTGTCCGCCTGAAATGCGGACTCCTCTTTCACCGATCTGGGTATCAAGTCCGGCAGGAAGACTTTTCACGAATTCGTCAAGGTGGGCTTCTCTGAGGGCTTCCCAAACCTTTTCTTCGTCTATGTCATCACCGGTTACGCCAAAAGCAACGTTCTCTCTGATGGAACCGTCAAGCATGTAAATCATCTGAGGAATGTAGCCGACGTTTTTAAGCCAGTTTCTGTAGCAGGTCTTGGTATCGACGTCGTCTGCGTAGACCGCGCCGCCTTCAAGCTTTAATAGTCCCAAAAGGACGTCCACGATTGTTGTTTTTCCGGAGCCGGATTCACCGACTATGCCGACGGACGAGCCAATCGGAATTTCCATTTCGGCGTGCTCGAATATATATTTCTCCGTCTGAGGATACTTGTAGGTAATGTCCTTTAAGTAAATCCCTTTCTTTATCGAAAGCTTCTCGTAATTCTCATAAGCAAAGCTCAAATCCGTGTTCTTGGCGCTTGTTTCGTCAATCAGATTGTCCGAAACGTGCATCAGGAAGGGCTCGAAATAAGAAATCGAGTTAAGCTGGTTGTTTATCTTGTTTGCGCTCGGCATGAGCTTCATCGCCGCAACGGCTATCGTTCCGAGCGTCGGAATGGATGAAGAAACATCGTTTCCCCGGAGCACTCCCACCAGGAGATACCCAATCATTCCGGCCACACAGACCGTTTCTATCAGGAGTTTCGGGGTATTGTTGTATAAAGAATATCTCTCGACGGCATTTACGTATCCGTTTCCGCATTTACCGTACTCGGAGACAAAGAACTTTTCCTTGCCTGAAACCTTTACTTCCTTTATGCCCTGCACTATCTCCGAAATCCACTTAAACAGTGCCGAATAGAAGTCCTGATTTTCTTTACCGGAGCGCCTCATGACAGGCTTTAAAATCTTCGTGATAAAGAACATCGTAAGCAGCAAGAGGGCCGCAATTACGAGGCAAAG
>CAZCPW010000235.1:0-2527 GCA_964499925.1 uncultured Lachnospiraceae bacterium | reverse complement strand
GTCAGGCTGTTAAGGACATGGTTGCTCACAAGATCGTTCACGTTCTTGGTTCAGACGGCAAGGCTTGATAGAAAATTGAACTCAAAGAGCTTCGGAAATTTCCGAGGCTCTTTTTACGTTAATAGAATTTTAATCACAAAGTCCTACATTTGTGATACCAAAAGAGAAAGGAGCCTTGAAGGCTTAGGCATAAAAGAATGGATGTTGCAGCAGTTTCGATGGCGCTTTCAAGTGCCAAATTAAATTCTGAAGTTGGAGTTGCGGTTCTTTCAAAGGCTATGGACGCAAACGAGTCGATGGGAGAAGGCATTGTCAGCATGATTGACAAACAGTCGATGGAACACAGTGTAAATCCGAATATCGGATCGAACTTTGATACATACGCATAGGAGAAACTAAACGTAAAGAACCCTCGGAAGGCTAAGCCTTCCGAGGGTTTTTCATTATGAATATTAAATTAAACGGGGTTATTTAACCAATCTTATTTTACCCTCATCCGAAATCTCAATTTTTCTTTCTTTATACAGTGCTCCGAGTGCACGCTTGAACTCGTTCTTGGACATGCCGGTTTCACGAAGTATTACCTCAGGCGTTGCTTTCTCCGTAAAGGGAAGGGCACCGTCATAGGAATTGATGATTTGAAGAAGTTTCTCCGAATCCTTTCCTATCTGCTCATAGGCCTTATCGCGAATGCTTAAGTTTAGCTTTCCGTCTTCGCGAACGCTTGTGACTCTGGCAGTTATCTCTTCACCGATTTCTAAGCGGCCATACATTTCCTTTTTGGGTATAAGGCCCTGAAACTTATCGTCAACGGCCACAAATACGCCGAAATTGTCGCTTGTTTCGTAAACGGTTCCCTTGACGCGTGAGTCCTTTTTGTAGGGCGAATCCGATGAAAGGTACTTGTATACGTTCATCGTGCAGGCAATTCGGCCGGATTTGTCAAGATATACGGCGACAAGTACTTCATCGCCGGGTTTTACCTTTTTGGTCTGTTCCTTAAAGGGCAGGAACAGGTCCTTTTCAAGTCCCCAGTCAAGAAAAGCTCCGACTGAGCCTACATCCTTAACCGTAAGTCTTCCGACTTCATGAAGCAGGAGCTTCGGAGCAATTGTCGAAGCGATGGGACGATCGCTTGAATCAAGGTATACGTACACTTCAACCGCATCGCCTTTTTTAAGCCCTTCCGGAATGTATTTCTTCGGAAGAAGAATATGCTCATCTTTGGCGGGAACTTTCTTGTCCTTTAATTCCTCGGGAACCAAATAAGCTCCGAATTCGACAAGCTTTTCTGTATAGAGAGTCTGTTTCTTTGCAAGATCAAACATAAAAACCTCCGAAATGAAAAAGGGATGGAAAACATCCATCCCCTATCGCTGGGCTACAAGGATTCGAACCTTGAAAATGACGGAGTCAGAGTCCGTTGCCTTACCGTTTGGCGATAGCCCAATATTGACAGCAACCGTAGCTCGATTGCACTTCGCTATTATATTCAAAAGAAAAAGAAAAATCAAGTACAAGTTTTAAAATATTTTTTTGTTTATTTTTTTTATGTCTAAAATGCACAAAAATAAAAATAAATTTTAAAAAATGCATAAAAGGAAGTCCTTTTGGGGTTGGCTTTTTAAGTAAAAAGTAATAGTATTAAAAAGTAAATGCGTATCACAGGGTTTTTAAAAGGGTAAAAACATTGTGAAAGTTTCACAACTGCTATTGGAGGGAATATGATATCAAATCAGATATTGCAGACAACTATTGACGGACTGAAGAGTATTTCAAGAGTAGACCTCTGCGTGGTCGATGTCGAAGGAAAGGACGTTGTTTCAACGACTGGCCACATGGGAAACATTGCCAGGGCTGCGAAGGACTTTGCTTTGAGCCAGGCTGATTCCCAGGAGATTCAGGGGTATCAGTACTTCAAGATTTACGATGACGGTCGGGTCGAGTACATCCTTATTGCCTGCGGAAGCGGCGAGGACGTTTATATGGTCGGCAAGATGGTTGCTTTCCAAATTCAAAGCCTTTTGGTTGCCTACAAGGAAAGATTTGACAAGGACAATTTTATCAAGAACCTTCTTCTTGACAACATGCTGCTCGTTGATATTTACAGCAGGGCAAAGAAACTTCATATCGCAACCGACGTAAGAAGGGTTGCGGTTGTCGTAGAAGCTTCCGACAAGAAGGACAGAAATGTTCTTGAGTGTTTACGCACGCATCTTGGAGCAAACAGCAAGGATTTTATCACGGCGGTTGATGAGAATGACGTAATAGTGGTCAAGGAAGTCGATGACGGAGAGTATTCCGATGAGCTTGAAGATCTTGCCCATCAGATTATATCAATCCTTGAAAAAGAAGGTGTCGAAGGCACGCGCATTTCTTACGGCACGGCGGTAGGCGAGATTAAAGAAGTGAGCCGTTCCTACAAAGAAGCCAAGATGGCAATGGATGTCGGAAAGATTTTCTTTACCGGACGCGAAGTTGTGGCATATTCCGAGCTTGGAATCGGTCGTCTTATTTACCAGCTTCC
>CAZCPW010000234.1:0-2531 GCA_964499925.1 uncultured Lachnospiraceae bacterium | reverse complement strand
ACCTTCATCTGCCTGCGGGGCTATGACTACAGGAATGCGCTGTTTATACTTGCGGCGTTTGTATTGATTCCGGTTTTAAACTTTGAAGGAGAAGAAGGCTGATGGTTCTTGGGATTATCGGTTTAATTGCATCACTTTTAATAATCCCGTTCTTCCTGGGACTGTTAACCATGGAAACTTCCGAATCGGTATTCGTGACCGTGGTTCGCGGGCTCATCACGGAGTGGGCGGTCCTCGCGGTTATAGCCATTCCGTGTATCATTAAAGAGACGACTTTGACCTTGGTGATTGTTCTGACGGCTGCATCATTTCTTTTGCTTTCTGTTGTAGGAATTATCCGTTTGATAATTCTGCGCCGTAAGAGCGATATTAAGCTTTTCACCATTAAAAAACAACTGTTATCAAAGAACGAAATCCTGTTTTTGGCGCTTTTCATAGGCGTTGTGCTTTTCCAACTTTATAAGACCCTATTTTATGCCTATGAGGACGGAGACGATGCGTACTATATTTCCATAGCGGCATCGGCGGCGTCTTCGGACACGATGTACAGGCTCGATGCCTACATGGGTGTTCCGACGAGCATAAACTTCCGCTATGCCCTTGCGCCTTTCCCTATCTGGATTTCCTGCCTTACTCGAATTTCAGGTCTTAACACGGCCTTCATAGCGCATACGCTTCTTCCGGCATTTTTGCTGCTTGTGACGTATGTCTCATACATCGAAATTTCAAAGCTTTTGTTTAAAGAAAAAGAAAAGCAGTATATGCTGTTAACCCTGCTTTCCGTATTTTTCATGTTTGAAAATGTTTCGACTTCCACGCAAGGTACTTTCCTCCTTACAAGAGCGCGTCAGGGAAAAGAAGCTTTGGCGGATATTATCCTGCCGTTCCTCTTTTTGATGATTTTAAAGCTCATAAAGAACGATTTGAAATTTAAAGCCGCGGATTGGCTCATGCTTTTGATTACACTCACAGCAGCGGCACTTACAAGCGTTCTCGGAAATATACTTGCACCGTTGATGATACTGTTTTTGTTTATCTATACGATTATCAAAAAGAAATTTATACTTCTGCCCGGAATGGCGGCACTTGTGATTCCGAATGCGTGCATGTGTCTGGTTTATTGGCTGTTTTGAGAAAAGCTGTAATTCAGACGCAAAGCCTGCCTTGAGCGAAGTTTTGCCTTTGCGGTTTGACTTGCAAAGCTTGATTGTATAGTCGGTTTTGCAATGGAAAAATTTTTGGAGACGATATGGACCTTACTTTCTTCACCGACAACTTAATAAGTTTCTCCGGTAAGGGATTTTTGTTTCTCCTTCTGTTGATCGGCTGCCTTTTCCTGGGGATAAAGTTAAAAGCTTCGGCAAACAAGACCCTCCTTGTGTGGTTTCCCGTATTCGTGATGTGCATATATTTTTGCCCGATGTGGATAATTTACAAAAATTTGCGCGACGATGTGGAAATCCTTTACAGAATCCTGTGGATGATTCCGATGGGGCTTATTGTGGCTTATGCGCTGGTTGAAGTTATCTTTATGCTCCCTTCAAAGGCAAGATTTGTTTCTTTCGCGGCGGCGGTTCTTTTGATAATTTCGGGCGGCACGTATATTTATTCGAATCCCCAGTTTGCAAAGGCGGAAAACATCTACCATATTCCGAGCGAAATTGTTAAAATATGTGATGAGCTTGAACTGCCCGGACGTGAGGTAAGGGTTTGTTTTCCGATAGAGATGGTTCAGTACGTGCGTCAGTACAATACACGCATTTGCCAGCCCTACGGACGTGACAACCTCCTATGGGGCACGGATTATGATGCGTACAGCAATATAGCTTCGATTCTCGACGAAGAGGTCATTGACACAAGTGCTCTTGCTGATGAGCTGAGGCGTTCGGATACGCCGTATTTTGTTGTTTCAAAGGACACGGAGCTAAGCGAAGATATTTGCGATTATGATTTTTCTTTATCCTTTACGGTAGGAGATTACTTGGTTTACAAGGATGATTATGCCGATTTAAATGTCGGCTGACGAATTTTGGAACAGTCCGGCGTCTGTCAGATGAAGACCCGGAAGTGACGGAGGCTATTATGGATAAAATTGCGGTTTTGATACCCTGTTACAACGAGGCTCAGACCATCGGGAAGGTGGTAACGGATGCCCGGAAATATCTGCCCGAAGCCGTTATTTATGTATACGACAACAATTCTTCGGACGATACGGCGAGCATTGCCGCAGATGCCGGAGCCATTGTGAGGCACGAATACCTTCAGGGAAAAGGAAACGTAATCAGACGCATGTTCCGCGATATCGACGCAGAATGCTATCTGATGATCGATGGAGACGATACTTATCCTTTGGAGTTTGCGCCCGAAATGTGCTCGCTTGTGCTTGACAGGCAGGCGGACATGGTGGTCGGAGACAGGCTTTCAAGCACTTATTTCACGGAAAACAAACGTCCTTTTCACAATTTCGGAAACAGTTTGGTAAGGTTTTTGATAAATCACATCTTTAAATCAAACATCAAGGACATCATGAC
>CAZCPW010000233.1:0-2540 GCA_964499925.1 uncultured Lachnospiraceae bacterium | reverse complement strand
TGATTTGCCTTTATACAAAGGTCTTTTATTTCCTTGGTAACCGTGTTTACGTCTACTTCGCGCATAAATTGCTCCAAACTTAAGAGGTTAGCTTTGCTGAACCGGCATCTTTGTATAAAGAACCTTCAGTAAAATAGGTGTAAGAATCGAAGAAACTATTATCAAAAGAATGACAGCGGTAAAGTAAACAGGTTTGAGAAGTCCTACACTTAAGCCCTTCTGTGCGACGATAAGAGCAACCTCACCTCTTGTCATCATGCCAACACCGATTTTAAGTGCATCGGGGGCCTTAAATCCGCAAATTCTTGCCATGAGACCGCAACCGATTATCTTGCAGACAAGTCCCACGATTACGAATGCAACAGAGAACAGCAGGATTGAAAGGTTAGTATCGCTTATGTCCGTCTTTAACCCGATACTTGCAAAGAAAATCGGACCGAAGAGCATGTATGAATTTATATCCATCTTTTCGGAAATATATTCCGAATCTCTTAAATTACAAAGAATGATTCCGGCAACATATGCACCGGTGATATCTGCTATGCCGAAATATTTCTCGGCAATGTATGCCATTGCAAGGCAAAGCGCAAGTCCCATGATGGGGATACGCCTTGTGTGAGGGTATCTCGCATCAAGAAGCTTGAAAAGCTTGTAAATGATGAAGCCCACAACAATTGCAAACAAGAAGAATAAAGCCGTCTTTAAGCAAACGGTACCTGCACTTGTATTGGCATCCTTAAGTCCGATTACAACCGTCAGGACAATAATTCCGATTACATCGTCTATGATGGCGGCACTTAAGATCGTGGTTCCGATGAGACCCTTGAGCTTACCCATCTCTCTTAATGCCTGAACGGTAATACTTACGCTCGTCGCGGTCAGGATAACACCGATGAACAGAGCTGTGTAAAACTCCGTCGTTCCATAGGGTGAGAAACCGTAAAAGCACATATACAAAATCGTTCCGCCGACTAAAGGCACGAACACGCCGGCGCAGGCAATCAAAGTTGCCTTTACACCCGTCTTTATGAGGTCATGAAGGTTTGTCTCAAGACCTGCACTGAACATGAGGAGCAGCACTCCGATTTCAGCCATCATGTTTAGGAAATCGCTTTGCTCAACGAGTCCCAAAACGCTAGGGCCGATTAAAAGTCCCGCTATTATCTCACCGACTACCTGCGGTGCCTTAAGCTTCCTTGCTATAATTCCGAATACCTTTGCAAAAATAACAATAATTGCAAGATCCTTAAATACCAAATATGTATCCATTTTCCGTCCTCCGGGTTCAAGCGCATGCATGTCTTGCATTTGAACCGCCAATCAAATTCATCATCTATATGATTCCAATGGTTGATTCTATCACACTCGGCTCACATTTCAAGAGTTTGATCCCCTGAGACGGACCTTCTTTATATGCTTGATTTCTCTGGACTTTTCGTACCTAACCTGTATATCTTTGGCTTCTTTCTCGGAAATCTGCTTCTTGGTCTTTACCGTAAAGTATCTGCCTGCATCGTTCTTGCGGATTCGAATCTTTGTCTTGATATACCCGTGTTCCTCGCAAAAAGAAACACCTATGCAATATCTCCCCGTCGGAGAAAAAAGCTTTGTGCGCTTCTTAGACGGCTTCTCGCAAAGGTAGCAGTTCATATCCTTTACCTTTTTATCCGAAAGCATCGCTTCTTTGGTCGAGAAAGTCCGCGATATATATTTTTCATAATCATCAAATACAATTAAAAGCTCGTTCTTTTTGTCTTTGGGAGCTACAAAGGTATCGTAGGAGACGTGCCTGAAGGTTTCCTTCTTATTATAAGAAGAAAAAACTTTTGCGGTATAGTAAGCATCACTGAATGCCCTGTGAAAAGGGATGTCCTTTTCAAGGTTAATCATATCAACGGCGCTTTCCAAAGAACGCCTTTCCTTGCCCTCGTCATGCTCAAGTGCAAAGAGCTTCTGGGCATCGTAGAAAGGTAATGGGCCGTTTTTAAAGGGCTCGAATCCATAATAAACCATATTACGCTGAAGCTCGGTTACATCCAATGGGCCCCAGGTTACGAACAGATAGTCCTCGCCGCACCACTTTAAGAACTCCTCCATTACTTCCGTAAAAGGGCGTTCATTTTTAAGCTCTGCCATCTTGATGTGCACAAGCTTTCCCGTCATGTAGTGCATCGTTTTGTAGACAGAAGGCTTAATAAGAGCCGAAAACTCATCTATCATGGTCCCCCGCTCGTCAAGCTTTACCGCACCAATTTCAATTATTTCAAACGGAAGTGCGGGATTTGATTTGCTCACCGTACTTGACTGATTCCATTCGAGATCAAAAACAATATAGTTCATGTATTTCTCCAATTCGTACTTTCTAATTGTAGAAACAAGAGGGTTTATTGTCAATGCAGACAAATCCCCGAGATTATGAAATCTCGGGGATTACATTCAGTCTAAATGAAAAACGGTTTTTAAATCAACGGAAACCGGGCTGTTGTCGGGATTCGTCTCCATGATGGGTGCCATGAAATCCCACCATTTACGATTTATGG
>CAZCPW010000232.1:0-2549 GCA_964499925.1 uncultured Lachnospiraceae bacterium | reverse complement strand
AAGCAGATCATCTGATAGAAGGTCACCCTTATCATCTTCAGACAAACGACCTTGTGCTGCTGCAGCCTTCAAGGCTTCATAAATCAATCTACCCGAAGGGCGAAGCTTCAAAAAGAATCATCATAAGCTTCATGTTCCCCGATGACTACTTCGGTCACGCAGACACTTACAAAGAAATTCTAAAGCCCTTCAAAGCCGACATTCCGATTTTCAGGTTTGCACCCGAGGATCGCAAGAAGCTCTTTGACTGCTTAAACGACCTTTATGTCTATTCGACGCGCCCTACCTATAAAGGCGATGACCTGGATGCTTTTTACGTGCACACGAAGTTTCAGGAATTTTTGTTTACCCTTTACCAGGTTCACTCAAAAAACATCTACAAGGACGACACCGCCTACAACTCCATAGAGCGTAAGATTTACGATATCACCGCTTACATCCACGCAAACTACAGCGAGGATTTAAGCCTTGAGTCTTTGGCCGAGCAGTTCTACATAAGCCCCTGTTATCTCTCCCATCAGTTTAAAACGGTTACCCATTTTACCCTGATGAATTACATTCAGATGACCCGCATCAAGAATGTCGAATACAGGCTTTCCTCGACCGGCGAAAAGATTTCGGACATTGCCGAGGATTGCGGCTTTACAAGCTTTTCTCAGTTCAACCGAATCTTCAAAAAGATTAACGGCAAGTCTCCCAGCGAGTTTCGTAAATCAGGCGATTTAGCCGATTAGCACCGGATTCGTAATCGCTATGTTCGTACAATCCTTTGAAGCGACAAAGAAAATGTATTTCGAATCCGTGATGTCAAAGTCCTTAAGTTTAAGGCTATAGTCGTAATGACCTTCGGTCTTTCTTTCCGTAATGGGAATTAAGACCGATTTTTTATTTGAAAGAAAGGCTTCAAGCTTTGCAACAGGCCTGTTTGAAATAAGCTTTATGTCGATATCCGCCTTTCCGTTTGAAGCCTTACACGTTTCTCCCGGTTTACATCCGTTAACGCTTGCAAGAAGAATAGGTCCGTTTGTAAGGAAGGAATTTCCGTGCCTAAGCGCATCCAGTATGTTCTTACGCGACTTTTCTTTGTCTCCGAGGTCTGCATAGGTGCGCACGCAGCCGCTTGTAAGTGAGGTCTTTGCCCACACCTCAAGCAGGGGCAGAAATTTCTCCGAAAGCTTTACGAAGCTTTCAAGAGTGTATCTTTCTTCTTTAAATTCATCCGCATCTTCGCTTTTCAAAAGCGTGCCGATTTTTTCCGAAAGCCATTTGATATGCGCATAAATCTTGTGATAGTCATTTGCCCTTGTATTGTGCGTGTCGCTTCCGGTCGTCGCGGGAATGAACTCACCCTTTTCAAGTAAGTCTCTCCAAAATAAAGCCGCCATCGCGTCGGTCGTGCCGTAATACATGGGGTTAGAACCGTTCCAGATTTCAATGGTCTCGAAAATTCCCGTCATATCGTAGAAATCCCTGTTCCATGAAATCGAAATGCTTAGATCTCTCGGATGATTGAGCTGTGCAAGTCCGTCATGTGCCTTGATCTCATCCGTAATGCGTACAAACTCGTCACGTAAATATTTTTCCGTGCGGTCCTTTGCCTCCGGGATACGGTAAATCACGTCGTATTCGTCGACTCCCAGTGCAAGAACGTGTCCGTTCGAAGTTGAAATTTCCTTTGAAGGAATGGGCAGAAAGTCTTTTGACTCGGTTGCCTTCCATTCTTTGTGATTGAGGATGTTGTGGTGGTCGCTTAAGGCTCCGTAAGCAAGACCCTTAGCCTGCATGGATAAAGAAACTTCCTCGCAAGACTCGATTACGTCATCCGTTCCGCCCCAAACAGGGCTTGAATATATCGAATGATGGTGAATGTCACCTGCGTAAATACCATCCTTTGTGAGATTGATAAATCTTGTAAGCTCCAAAGAAAGAGCGGAGGTTTTGTCCTTAAAAATTTCTGTCTCAGAATATGTAATTTCATATTCCGAACCTTTTGAAACCTTTACGAGGTACTTGCCTTCTTCCAAAGAAACTTGTACCTTTCCGTCCGGATTGGTTACGACTCTTGTAAAATCAATTCGTCCCGAAGGCTCGTAATCCGTCTTGAAGGTATCGCCTCGCTGAATCGGATAAAACCTTACTTCGCAAAGAATCGGCTCGTCCTTACAGGTAACCGAAACCTCGGCCATGCCCTTTTCCTTTGGCAAAGGCTCTTCATATGAAATGCCCTTCGCCTTAAGAAAAGCTTCTGCCTTGCCGACGGCCTCATCCATCGCATCCGCGCTTAGATAAACCCTCATTTCATCAGATGCGGCATCGGCCGCACCTTTGTACATATCAATACCTACCGAATAAAATTTTGATAGTTTTGACATAGATCCTTCTTTCTGTTTCTTTACTCCCCGGAGTCTATGACTCGCTTGATTCGGACGACGCTCCCAGGGCTTCGTATGAAAAGCCTTTAAGATTCAATTCTTTTGCCCTGTGGCAGGCTACATAGTGTCCGGGTTCGATTTCCTCGTACTCGGGCGATGCCTCGCAGCACTTTTCGG
>CAZCPW010000231.1:0-2558 GCA_964499925.1 uncultured Lachnospiraceae bacterium | reverse complement strand
GTGCGGGATACATACCATAGATTCCGTCTGTTCCGTCGGGACCTGCTGTATACCAAGAGCTAACAATCGTGTCTGTGATATCGGTCTTACGATCGGAGTTCATGAACTCTGAGTTGTTCCATGCATCGGTCATGTCCCAAAGGTTACCAAGCTGTGCATAGGAAGCATAAAGGTTTGAAGGTAATACTACAACGTCTGCAAGTGTCGAGGTATCTGTAAATGCGATACCAACCTGCTCTGAGTATGAAGAGTGATCGGGACGAATCCATTCGATCTGGTCTTCCTCGAAGCCAAGAGCTGCAGCCAATGCTGAGTAGAAAGCTTCTGCGTAGTTGTCTCCTTCCTTGAAGATGGTGCCGTCCCACATAACTGTGATCTTGTCGGGCTTAACGACTTCGGCAACTTCTTCGGTTGATGCTTCTGTGGAAGCGCTTTCACTTGTGCTGGTGGAAGTTGATTCAACGATTTCGCCACCGTCGCCTTCAGCATTTCCGCATGCTGCAAGAGAAAGAACCATAGCCGCTGCTAATATAACGGATGTAAGTTTCTTTTTCATTTTGTCCTCCTTTATTATGAAAAATCCGTATCGACATGTAAGCACTTTCATGTCATGAACATATCATAGCAAAGAATATAATTTTTAGCAAGCAAAAATTATAAATTTTTTATCCAAAAAACATACAAATTTTAGAGTTAGTTAATTTCCGTTTATGCAACTTGATTTAAAAATTTATAAAACCTTTCGCTTTTTCCGTCATTTCTTCCGTTTCAAGGTTTTCAAAATACAAAAAAGCGTTTTCATTTTCAATGAAAACGCTTACACAAATATCTTTCTTGCTACTCACATATATCAAAACTAACCGTCACCTTAAACAAATCCCCGTCCAGGTAAATCTCAAACTCACCGTTTTGGTAAAGCACCAGACTCTTTGCTATGGAAAGTCCGAGTCCCGAGCCTTCCGTACTTCTTGAAACATCGCCTCTTATGAATCTTTCGGTAAGCTCGCTCGCCGGAATGTTAAGCTGCTGACTTGAAACATTCTTTAATGAAAGGACCATTTTCTTTTTCCCTTCATCGATGCAGACCACATCCAGGTAAACCCTTGTGCCTGTAAGTGCGTACTTGCATATATTGTTAAGAAGGTTTTCAAAGACTCTGAATATGTGCCTTGGATCTGCCATTACATAAACCGGCGTCTTAGGTATGTTTACCACCAGTTCAAGGTTTGCCTTTTCAAGCCTGTCAAGGAACTCTCCCGTTGCCTGCTTTATAAACTCCACGAAGTCAATCTTTTGAAGATCGACCGAAATGTTTCCGGAAGAAATCTTTGAAGCTTCGACCAGGTCAAAGGTCAGCTGCTTTAAACGTGCGCTCTTTTCATCCAAGACGGCTATGTATTTCTTTACACGTTCGTTGTCAATGTTCTCTCTTTTAAGCAAATCCACATAGCTGACAATCGATGTAAGCGGAGTCTTTATATCGTGCGAAACGTTTGTAATAAGGTCTGCCTTCAGCTTTTCATCCTTGGTGCTCTTCTCTATCGCATCCTTAAGTCCGTATCCGATTGCATTTACGTCGCGTGCCAGAGCCTTGTTTGCGCCCCGCATCTTCGAACTGTCGATTTTGTAGTCGTAATCTCCCTTGTTAATCTCACGAAGACCTTCTAAGATCTGCTGTCTTTCCAAAGTCCTGTTAAAGAGCCAGACTCCCGCGCCCGCATCAAATACAAAGAGTACTATAAATGAAAGCAAGTGATATGTCCCAAAGAAAAGCATCAAAGCCCAGAACACATTAAACAATAAAAATACTATGTAGCTTCCCCAAACCTTAAATGCCGTGTTCCTGCTTTCCGAAAGCTTTTCTATAGAATCTCTCAAATGCGCCGTCGGCTTTTTAAGCTTCAGTAATAAACTGTATATGATGCTTCCCTCAAAGAGATTTCTGCAGATGGTCCTTCTGATGATCAGGTAAACAAAAAGAAGTGCCGCATAAATATCAGCAAAAATTCCTATGAAAAGAACCGTCGCAAGATTGGAGGCGGTATATTCCTCACTGTTTAGAAAATTTGAAAGAATGTATTCTTCCGTAAAATAAAGAATCATTCCAACTGCCGCAAAGAATATCAGATACGCTTCGATTGAAAGCTTTTGAATCCTGTTCAATGTCTCTGCATTCGCGGGCAGGCTGTAAAAGCTTTTTTCTTTTGAAATTGCGTAAACCGTAACCGCAATAAAGCCTATGAAGGCAGCCGCTCCGATTGAAATCACAAACGGAATCAGCTTTCCGACATTATCAAAGGAATAATAATTATATGAATAAATATCCTCTGCCGGGTATTCTGTATCGACCGCAATCCAAATTCTTGTATCATCCGGATAAGCGTAATAATAACTGTCAATGGTATACTGCTTTATTACATCATAGGTAATCGGTGTCGAAGTGGTAAATTCCAAAGATGCGGGGCAGGAATATATATACTCCCCGTACGCTTTGAAAATCTTCGTAACATCATCCCTGCCGGCCCCTTTAAAAAGGCTTGAATCGTTTGTATAAAGAA
>CAZCPW010000230.1:0-2563 GCA_964499925.1 uncultured Lachnospiraceae bacterium | reverse complement strand
CCTTTGATGAAGGTACAAACACCTGGAGTGATATCGTATACATGCCCTGTACGGAAGAAAACGGATTTGCACCCTGGATACCCGACAAACCTGTTGATATTATTTACCTTTGCTTTCCGAACAATCCTACCGGAGCTACCCTTACAAAGGATGAGCTTCAGATATGGGTTGATTATGCCAACGAAAATGATGCCGTAATTATTTATGATGCGGCTTATGAAGCATATATTACCGAGGATAATGTTCCTCACAGCATATATGAATGCTATGGGGCAAGAGATTGCGCAATAGAGATTCATTCTTTTTCAAAGAATGCGGGATTTACGGGACTCAGACTCGGGTATACCGTTGTTCCGGATGAATTAAAGATCGGAAAAGCAAATCTTCATGATATGTGGGCAAGAAGGCATGCTACTAAGTATAACGGGGCACCATATATCATTCAGAGGGCCGGAGAGGCTGTTTACTCTAAAGAAGGTCAGAAAGAAATCAGAAAGCAGATTTCATATTATATGAAGAATGCAGCCTACATTGCGGACAATCTAAAGGAATGCGGTATAAAGGTAAGCGGAGCGATAAATTCACCTTATATTTGGCTTAAAACTCCCGATGGGTTGAGCAGTTGGCAATTTTTTGATAAACTGTTAAACGAGGCTTCGGTTGTAGGTACTCCCGGTGTTGGCTTCGGACCGTGCGGGGAAGGTTATTTCAGACTTACTGCATTTAATACCTATGAAAACACAGTCGAAGCGGTATCAAGGATTAAAGAGCTCCATTTTTAATCAAATCCTAAATGATTGAGGTCACGATATGTGTGGAATAGTCGGATATTGCGGAAGCAAGCAGGCGGCCCCCATTTTACTTGAGGGCTTGTCTAAGCTTGAGTATAGAGGTTATGATTCGGCGGGTCTTGCAGTCAGAAACGGAGACTTGCCGATAGAAATAGTAAAGGCGAAGGGCCGTCTGTCGGCTCTTAAGAGTAAGACAAATGACGGAGATTCCTTAAAGGGAACCTGCGGAATCGGTCACACCAGATGGGCGACACACGGTGAGCCGAGTGAAAATAATGCTCACCCCCATGTCAGTGACGACCATAATGTCGTTGCCGTTCATAACGGCATCATTGAGAACTATACCGAGATAAAGGAAAAGCTTTTAAAGAAAGGCTATTCTTTCTATTCCGATACAGACACTGAAGCTATCGTAAAGCTCATAGATTATTATTACAAAAAGTACAATATCGGTCCGGTAGACGCTCTTGCAAAGACGATGGTCAGAGTAAGAGGGTCTTATGCGCTTGCCGTAATGTTTAAAGAATACCCGGGGCAGATCTGGGTAGCAAGGAAGGACAGTCCCCTTATAATCGGTACCGGTAAGGGCGAATCCTTTGTGGCAAGCGATGTTCCCGCAATTTTAAAGCATACAAACCGAGTTTACTATATCGGAAACCTTGAGATGGCCAGCCTTGAGAATGAAAAGGTTACTTTTTACAACCTTGACGGCGAGGTTATTTCAAAGGAACTTACCGAGATAAAGTGGGATGCCGAGTCTGCCGAAAAGGGCGGATTTGAACATTTCATGATGAAGGAAATACATGAGCAGCCTAAGGCCGTAAAGGATACGCTCGGTGCATATATTCATGACAACAGCATTGATTTCAGCGCTGCAGGGCTTGATTTTGACAAGGTCAAGGATGTGAGTCAGATTGTTATTTCTGCATGCGGATCCGCCTACCATGTCGGAATGGTGGCTCAGTACGTCATTGAGAAGCTTGCAAGAATCCCCGTAAGGGTGGAACTTGCATCGGAATTCAGATACAGAGATCCCATTTTAAATAAAAATGATCTGGTAGTTGCAATCAGTCAGTCGGGCGAAACCGCAGATACTCTTGCCGCTGTCAGAGAGGCTAAGGGACAGGGCTGTTTTACTCTCGGCATCGTAAATGTCGTAGGTTCGTCAATCGCAAGGGAAGCGGACGGTGTTATTTATACAATGGCAGGTCCCGAAATAGCGGTTGCCACCACCAAGGCTTACAGCGCACAGTTGGTTGTTATTTATCTGTTGGCGCTTGAAATGGGCCAAAAAAAAGGCACTCTGGACAAAGATGAGTACGAGCGCCTTATAAATGAGTTAAATACACTTCCTCAGAAGATGGAGAGGGTACTGGAGGATAAAGAACGCATTCAGTGGTTTACTTCAAAGTTTTCGAATGTTAAAGACGCTTTCTTTATCGGTCGCGGCATCGACTACGCCATCTCGATGGAAGGCTCGCTCAAAATGAAGGAAATCAGCTACGTTCACTCGGAGGCCTATGCGGCAGGTGAGCTTAAACACGGTACAATTTCCTTGATTGAAGACGGTACTTTGGTAATAGGCATTCTTACGCAGAGCAATCTTTATGAAAAGACACGTTCAAACCTCGTGGAGGTCAAGAGCCGCGGCGGGTATTTAATGGGTATCACCAATGCCGGCAATTACTCGATTGAGGATTTGGTTGATTTTACAATCTATATTCCCAAAACAGAGGATATTTTCGCAGAAAGTCTGGCTATCATTCCTCTGC
>CAZCPW010000229.1:0-2576 GCA_964499925.1 uncultured Lachnospiraceae bacterium | reverse complement strand
GAGCGAAGCGAGGACGGAGAGGGCGAGGACGGCGCGAGAGTTTCGCAAGCGAAACTCTTATTTAAGGAGAATGATATGAAAAAGAAATTTATTAGATTGTTAAGCACAGTACTTACAGGCGCTTTTCTGCTTGCCGGCTGCGGCGAAGCAGCCTCGGTAACGGAAGGCACGGTTTCCGAAAGCGTAAGCGAGAGCACTGCAGCAGAAAACACCGGTAATTCCGAAGGCGGAGAAGCAGTTGTCAGTGTCAATTATAATTCGGATATAACGGTTTCCGAGTCCGACAACAACAAGGTATTCTATGAGATCTTTGTGGGTTCTTTTTCCGATTCCGACGGGGACGGAATAGGCGATTTACAGGGCATCATCAACAGAATGGATTACCTTAACGACGGTGATGACTCGTCGGGCGGGAGCCTTGGAATCGAGGGAATCTGGCTTTCACCGATTTTTTCTTCTTCAAGCTATCACAAGTATGATGTAAATGACTACTATACGATAGATGAAGACTTCGGCGATATGGATGATTTAAAGGAACTTGTAAAGCTTGCCCACGAAAGAGGTGTCGAGGTCATTCTTGATATGGTCATCAATCATACGGGTTCGGGAAACGAAAAGTTTACCGAGTTTACGGAAGCTCACAGAAACGGCGACACGTCTTCACCCATGTATGATTACTACAGCTGGTCGGATACCGCAAAAAGCGGATATTCAAAGATTAGCGGTACAGAACAGTATTATGAATGCAACTTTTCGACTTCGATGCCCGAATTAAACTATGACAATGAAACGGTTTACGAGGACATGCTTGAGGTGATGCGTTATTACCTTGAGGATATCGGAGTAGACGGCTTCAGATTCGATGCCGCAAAGTACATTTACTACAGTGAGGTGGACAGAAACGTCGAATTCTGGTCAAAACTCATGGACGATTTGAAGGCTATCAAGCCTGACATCTATACGGTGGCTGAAGTTTGGGATTCGGACAGTGTCACCAATGAATATGAGAAAGCTTTAAACTGCTTTGATTTTACCATGTCGCAGGTAAGCGGACGAATCGCTACTGCAGCAAAGAAGGGCGATGTCAACGCCTATACGAAGTATGTGGAGAGTTATATCGATACCGTTAAGGGTATAAACGAGAATGCCATGATTATTCCCTTTATCGCAAATCACGATATGGACAGGGCGGCAGGCTATATGATGCAGCTCGGAGGCTATGCAAAGGTTGCAGCCAATCTTTATATACTCGGACCCGGTTCGCCTTTCATATATTACGGTGAAGAGGTCGGCATGAAGGGCTCGAGAGGCTCGGCAAATACGGATGCAAACAGGCGCCTTGCCATGACCTGGGGAGACGGGGATACGGTAAGCGACCCGGAGGGCGCAGATTACGAGGCAGAGTATCGTACAAACGATCCGGTATCGGAACAGCTTTCAAATGAAAACAGCTTACTTAACTACTATAAGAAGCTTATCATGATCAGAAAGGCAAACCCCGAAATCGCATCGGGGGAGTACGAGGCACTTTCTTTTTCCGATACAAAGGTCGGAGGCTTTATATCCACACTTGAGGGCTCAAGTGTGATGGTTATTCACAATACGACCACGAAGGAACAGACGGTAGATTTATCTGCGGTTACGGATTTAAGCTTCACTAATGTGATCGAAGCTGTCGGCTACTATGACGGCACATACGAAAATAAGGGCGAGATTAGCGGAACAATGCTCACAATCTCACCGCAGACGTCGGTGGTAATAAGGTAAGTTTGGGGAAGATGGTTAAGGCCATCTTCCTCTTTTAATTGTTGTGTGCTATTCTAAGAGGCATGAAAAATAACACCAAGGATGCAAAATCATGAAAGAAAAAGAATCCGAAAAAATGAGCCTCTATATGCGTACGCTTAAGGCGGTGCACGGGGCTTTTACAAATCCCAAAGCAGTAAGCCCCGAGGAGCTTGCAAAGCAGCGTGCGGAGATGGAAATATTCTCACGTCTGATTACTCCGACGATAGGAGTCAGTACAAAAAGCTTTAAAGTAGGGGAAATTCCGTGCGAGGAAATCAGCCCTGACTTTTCATATCGTGAAGACAGGATTATCCTTTACTGCCACGGCGGAGGCTATACCTGCGGCGGGCTTAATTATGCAAGGATACTTGCTTCCAAATTAAGCCTTCATACGGGACTTAAGGTTTTTTCTTTCGAATACGGACTTGCTCCCGAACATAAATATCCTCAGGCAATCGACGAGGCGGTTTCAGTCTATGACTATCTGTTAAATAAAGGGTACGGTGCAAAAAATATAGTCATAGCAGGCGATTCCGCAGGCGGAAACCTTACGCTTGAAATCTGCATTCGCCTTATTGAACAGGAAAGATTTCTCCCGAAGGCACTTGTTCTTTTCAGTCCCTGGACAGATATGAGAGCGGTAAACCCTTCCTACGAGACTCTTAAGGACAAGGACCCCTTACTTACGAGGGAATACGTTGAATCTGTAAGAAGTGCTTACACAAACGAGGGTGACGATTTCGAAGATCCTCATTTAAGTCCCCTTCTTTATGACTTTAAAAATATGC
>CAZCPW010000228.1:0-2597 GCA_964499925.1 uncultured Lachnospiraceae bacterium | reverse complement strand
GCCCTTACTTTATAAACGATCCGAAGCACAAGGTCACCATACTTCATATGATTCAGAAGACCGATTCGGGCACCACGACATACACAAGGCGTATCAGAAACATTGTTTATTCATCACTGGAGGATTAATGAAAACAATACCCTACCGTTACAAAAATTGCCCGATTCCGGGAGGCGGCTATGTCACAGGCTTTCTTTTCGGGACTGACGATGCAAAAGCTGTTTACATTCGCACGGACATCGGCGGCGCTTACCGCTACGAAGCGGATACCGACAGCTTTAAAAGCCTGTCGGATTACGTAAGCATGGATGATTTGGCGCCGACTTACGTTGCCGCAATCGCCCTTGATGAAGATGTTCCGGGGTCGCTTTACGTGGCCTGCGGGCTTAATGACGGAAAAAGAACCGGCGAATTGCTCATATCAAAGGATTATGGGAAGACCTTTACGAAAAAGGAACTTCCGGCACTCGCCCACGGTAATTTAAACGGCAGAGGAACGGGCAAGAGACTTGTAAAAAGAAACGGTATTCTCTATTTTGCTTCCTATGAGGACGGTCTTCTTGTTTCGAATGATGAGGGAAGTACCTGGAAAAAGAAAAATATAAACGGAGAAAATCATTTAAGCTTCGTCTTTGCAAAGCCGGATTCTTCTGCGCTTGTGGTCGCAACCGCAGGAGTGGATACGAAGGTTTCCGAATCAATGCGCGGGCATTCCCTGTATATATCCTATGATAACGGCGAAACCTTTGAAGAAATGAGCGAACCGGAAACGGGCATGATAGAAGGCTCGAAGTTAAGCGGCCTTGTCGGCCACAGATATGCCTATGACGGAAAGTTTCTTTATATTACCGCAAATCATACGGGAGAAACTGCCTATATAGTCGATCCGGGATACAGCTGCGATTGCGGTAAGGTAATGGGCGGCGTGGTGTTAAGATATTCATTTGACGGTTCGGGAAAAGTGTCCGAGCCTGAGGTTATAAGTCCCGACAAAAATTTCCGTACACTGAAATACGGCTACGGAGGAATTTCTTTTTCCGCTAAGACTCCGGGGCTCATGGTTCTTTCTACGATTACAAAGGCTGACGGTGATGTTGTTTACAGATCAAAAGATTTCGGAGAAACCTGGGAAGCGGTACTGTGGGGGCTTAAAATCGGAGACATCGGGTTTAACACTCCGTACATGCGTCCCGAATGTAACGGCAATGATTCGCTCATTCACTGGCTGAGTGATATTGAAATTAATCCTCACAATGACAGTGAGGTGTGGTTTAACACCGGTACCGGAGTATTCAGGACGAAAAACTTTTTGGATGCCGTTCCGCATTTTGAGGATGCTTCCGACGGAATAGAAGAGACCGTACATCTAAATGTCTACGCTCCCATAAAGGGTCCCGTTAAGGTAATTGATATCCTTGGAGACCTCGGCGGCTTTGCCTTTACCGATATAGACAAGCCCTGCGATAATTCTTTTGCCGATGCCGACGGTAACCGTTATATTACCTGCATTAATGCGGACTTTTCGGACTCGGATGAGAGAAATGTTATTGTAACGCCTCGCGGAAACTGGACCGGAAAGACAAAGGGCGGACTGATTGTTTCGGATGATTACTGCAAGAGCTTTAAAAGGCTTTCGCTTCCTTACGGAATGTCAAAAGAACTTGATGAGCATTTCAGACAGATAGAATGTCCGAATGTCAATTCGGGATGGGTAGCGATGTCGGCAGATGCAAACACCTATGTGTGGAGTGTTGCCGATATGATAGAGCTTCCGATGGAGCTTTGCATAGTCACAAATGACAGAGGAGCAAGCTGGAAAAAGGTTTCTTTTGAAAAGCGCGGTGCAGAAGACCGCCTTATAAAGATTTTTTCTGACAGGATGGATTCGACGCTGTTTTACGGATTTACGGAAAACGGAAATATATACGAAAGCACGGACTCGGGTAACAGCTTTACACGTGTTGAAGGACTTTCGCTTGAAGGAGTTAATTTCGGAAAGATTGATTGCGCCGACAAGACCGAGATACGCGGAGAGAGCGGAAAGAAGGGTTGTTTCTATATAGCCTGCGGTGAAAAGGGCTTATGGAAGCTTGAGGATGGAAAGCTTAAACGTCTTTCAAAGGAAGGCGATACGGTATACAGGGTAGGCCTCGGTATAGGGCCTGAATCGGATGATTATTTGAGCGGGGAGAAGGCTCTCTATATGTGCGGTATCTTCGACGGAGTTTACGGCTTTTACAGAAGCGTTGACGATTGTAAGAGCGTCTGCCGGATAAATAACGATACTCAGATGTTCGGAGACATTAACAGTATAGACGGAGACAAGCGCGTCTTCGGAAGATTCTTCTTAGCGACAGGGTCAAGGGGAATCGTGTACGGGGAAGAGGCAGCAGATGACTGATTTGTTGACGATGGAGACTTGAGTAAGCCTGGCAAAGCAGATTTACAGAAGGGTTTTAGACAATAAAAAAGCTCGAGGCATAAGTCTCGGGCTTTTTTACTATATAGGAAATTGCTCCGCAATCCCCTATATAGCAAAAAAGGCACTACGTGCCACTGATGCGCACTCGCGCATAGGGTAAATGTCGCTAATGCGA
>CAZCPW010000227.1:0-2599 GCA_964499925.1 uncultured Lachnospiraceae bacterium | reverse complement strand
AATTAAGCGACAGTAAGGGTATAGTCCTCGGAGACGAAATCATACAGAATCTCGGACTTTTTATAAGGTCTTTGACCGATTCAAACGTTATTGCCGCAAGATTTGATTCCGACATATTCGGAATTGCGATTTTTGACCCTTGCGGACACAGAAGTGTCGATACAATTTACAGGTCGATAAAAGAGTATCTTTCAACCCCTATTAAGCTAACCGATATGACGGAGGTTTCCGTCAGCGTCTCGGTTGGTGTTTCGGAATTCCCGGAAAGTGCAGACGATCCGCTTGCATTGATAAAGAACGCAGAGGTCGTCATGCTCAAAGCAAAGGATGAAGGCAAGAATACCATTAAATTCTTTGATTCATCCATACTTAACAAGTTCCTAAAAGACGTTGAAATTGAAACAAAGTTAAAGGAAGCCGTTGTTTCAAAATCTTTCTTTTTAAATTTTCAGCCGCAGTTTTATGCGGATACGAAGAAGCTTCGCGGAGTTGAGGCTTTGGTGCGTCTGCGTGACAAAGAAGGAGCTTTGATAAGCCCCGCGGTATTTATCCCTCTTTCGGAGAAAAACGGAACCATAATTCCGATAAGTGATTTTGTATTGGATGAAGCCGTAAGAACGTATTCGGAGTGGCGTAAGCGTTTCGACTATGACTTTATTCTGTCCGTAAACATTTCATCGGTGCAGTTCTACAGAGCCGATTTTGTGCCTAAGATTATTTCGGCAATCGAAAAGTACGGAATGGACCCGCACAGACTTGAAATCGAGCTTACCGAGTCAATCCTCATCGAGGATATCAAGCTTGTAAAGGCAAAGATCGAAGAGTTAAGAGACTACGGAGTACGTGTCAGCCTTGATGATTTCGGAACGGGATATTCCTCGCTTTCTTACCTAAGAGGACTTCCCATTGACGTACTGAAGATTGATAAGTCTTTTGTTGACAATATTCCGAATGAGTCATCCTCAAGGATTATTGCCGAGGCTATCATGGTGATGTCAAAAAAACTTGGCTATGAGACTATCGCCGAGGGAGTCGAGAGCAAGGAACAGCTTGACTACTTAAAGGAAATAGGCAGCGACTCGATTCAGGGATTTTACCTTTCAAAGCCTGTCTCAAAGGAAGAGATAGACGAACTTTTATTACGTATGATTTAGGGGATTTTGATGTTAATCGGCAGAAATAACGAGCTTGACCGGCTTTTGGATTTTTATGACAGGGAAAACAGTCAGATAGTGGTGGTATACGGGGCAAAGTATATCGGAAAAACCGCACTGATCAAAGAATTTATGACAGACAAGCCGGGCTTCTACTATAAATGCGAAGAGGCAAGCGAGCGGGAACAGCACTACAGATTCGGGAACTTTTTTGCCGAAAAAAAGATAAAAACCCTTCGTTATCCCGATTTTAAGGAAATATTCAAGGCCTTCGGTCAGAAGCATTCGCAAAAGAAGGTTCTTGTATTCGATGAATTTCAAAATTTAATTAAAGCTTGTCCTGATTTTATGGAGGAGCTTATTTCTTTTATACATTCTTCATGGAACAATCAGGAATATCTGGTTATTCTTTCTTCTTCATCAATCGAATTTGTGGAAAACACAATGGTTTCAAAGATTAAGGAAGCGGCCTTTGAACTTTCGGGATTTTTAAAGGTAAAGGAGCTTACCTTTAATGATTTGCGCGAATATTTTTCTTTATACTCAAATGAGGACTGCCTGACCTGCTGGTCGTGTCTCGGCGGAGTTCCCGGACTTTGGAAGATGTTTGATGAAAAGGCAAGCGTTAAGGACAATATTGTCAATAAGATTATTGCGCCCGAAGGTCCCTTACACAATATTTACAATGAGCTTGTTTTTAACGAGCTTAGGGAAATGGGCATTTACAATACGATTCTTTCCTCACTTTCGGATGGCTTGATTAAGCTTAACGATTTATATGAGCATACGGGATTTTCACGTGCAAAGATTTCCGTTTATTTAAAGAATCTGATTGAACTTGAACTCGTGGAAAAGGTTTTCAGCATCGATACGGACGGACGTGAAAATTCATTAAAGGGTATATACGGCATTTCAAATAAATTCGTCGATTTTTATTTTTCCTTTATTTACAAAAACGCTTCCTTTATGGAGGAATACGGACCCGGGGAGTTTTATTCCATATTTGTGGCGCCTTATTTGAAAGCTTACGTTTCAAAGTACTACGGCGAGGTTTGTCTTGAATATATGTTAAAGGCAAACGACAGGAAACGTCTTCCCATAAAAATTGAACGATTCGGAACGTGGCTTGGCAAAAACGGCAACATTGATATAGTGATGGCGGATGATTCAAATAAGGTCATTTGCGGTCTTTGCATCTATGACAAAGCGATGTTTACTTACGAAGACTATTTAAAGCTTCTTGATAATGCCAAGGCGGCAAAGCTTACGCCTGATTACATATATTTGTTTACAAATCAGCGTTTTGACGAAAAGCTTTCTTTGGAGGGCAAGGTCAGAAAGAACATTAAGCTTTTGTATTCGGATGATTTATAGGGGTTAGAAGTGTCAAAAAAACTGATAATTACGGAGAAACCTTCCGTTGCCAGAGATTTTGCAAGGGTACT
>CAZCPW010000226.1:0-2616 GCA_964499925.1 uncultured Lachnospiraceae bacterium | reverse complement strand
TCGTTGCAATTTCTTTCTGATCAATCGTTCCGTCGCCGACCCAGTGGTCCTCTTTACCTATGGTAACCTTGGCGCCGGTCTTACAAACATCCTCCGTCAATGCCCAAAAATTTCCGGAAAATTCCCGGTGCATCGTGGTGCGGACTCTTAAGGAATCCTTACCCCAGGCCTCAATTCGGCCCATTTCGCCGTTGTGATAAAACACAAGGGCTCCGTTGTCATTAATAAACTTCATAAGACCTCCTTATACATTCGTTCCTAAAGGAACTGACGTCTTCTTTAGTTTACCTTAAATCATCGATATTTCAATCCGTTTTAACTATTAAGTTTTTATAAATCGGTCATTAATTCCACTGTGCTATTCTTGCAAAAAGAAAGCCGTTAATTATAATGGTTTTTTGAGATAAAGAAGCCTTTTTACACCCAGGGACAACACATTTCGAGGAATTATTATGACATCTTCATTTATTTATTACTTTGATGTTGCATCAATTTTTATTTTTGCGGTAATCCTGATTACTTATTTTCAACAGCACTTTATAAAGGACGCAAGTCACTACACGTTTTTGTTCCTGTGGTGGACGGCATCGATGACCCCGTTCTTTGACATCGCATCCGTAATCGCCATGGAAAACGGAAGCTATACCCTGTTTAATCTGTTTAACGCTGTCTACTATCTCACCCAGCAATATTCCGCATTTGCGTTCTTTCTCTATGCGCTCTCACCGCTTGCAAGACGCAAAAATATGAAGTTCTACAAGCAGGGTATCTTCATATTCCCCATAACCGCAATTACAGTCCTGATATTTACAAATCCTTTCACCGGATGGCTCTACTCACTTGATGCCGAAACCGGTATTTATTCCTACGGTCCCTTACAGTTTACATGTTACATAGCGACCCTTGCCTACTATCTCTACTCGGTTTACTTTGTATTAAGGTATAAAGAAATTTACAATAAGCACGTATGTCTTGCGATTTCGAATACACTTTTAATAGTAATTGTCGGCATCATCATACAGTACCTCTTCCCCGAATTCCTGCTCCACAGCTTTGCAATTTCGCTTGCCTTCATGCAACTGCTCTGCATAATGCTTAAGAAGGGAAATATAATCGACAGAGAAACAAAACTCGTAAGCAGAAACGCCTTTTATGAAAAAATAACGTTTCTGACATACAACAAGATACCCTTTAACGTATGTGCCGTAAGAATTGCCGATTACGACCTGTTGGTGGACACCTACGGACTCAACACTGTCAATAAACTGATGGCCATCCTTGGGCGAAAAATAAGTGCAATTGCTCCGAAATCTTCCGCATACAAACTTCATGATGATATGTTTGCAATCATTGCAAGAAATCAAAATTCGGAAGACAACGAAAAAATGCTCGAAAAGCTTGACGCATTGTCCAAATTAAAAATAGAAGTAGACAATGTCGATGTAAGCTTTTCGCACTTCATTGCGTCCTTCAACTATCCCGAAAACTTTCAGGATATGACGCAATTACTTAACCTTATTTCTTACATGCACAAGATGCATAAACTTCGCTACGGAATAATGCCGATTGAGGAGTTTTCAATCAGAGATTTAACCCGTGAAAAGAGCGTCGAAAACGCGGTTGTAAATGCGATGAATGAAGGAACATTAGAAGTATTCTATCAACCCATATACGATACAAAGAAAAAGAAAATCGTTTCCTGCGAAGCCTTATCGCGAATCAATCATTCGCCCTTGGGTTACATCTCTCCCGGTGAATTCATTCCGATTGCGGAACGCACGGGTCTGATGCTCAAAATAGGAGACTACGTACTTGAAGAAGTTTTCAAATTCATAGCAACCCACGACATTGAAAAACTCGGTATCGAATACATCGAAGTAAACCTTTCGACCGTTCAATGCCTGCAGCGAAACTTCTTCGTAAATTTGATGTCGCTTGTCCATAAATATGACATAAAGCCGGAAAAAATATGTTTTGAAATTACCGAGACTGCTTCAAGCTGTGCACCGGAAATCTTCACACAGAACCTTATCTGTCTGCACAACGAAGGTTTTCTGCTTGCAATAGACGATTTCGGATCCGGATATGCAAACCTGCAAAGGCTATGCTCGATGGATTTTGATATCGTCAAATTCGACAATGAAACGACAAAGAAAATAAACAACGATCCGAAGCTGAAACCGATATTCGAAAAGATGGTTTCAATGTTCCATTCAATGGGTGTTGAGGTTGTTTCGGAAGGTGTTGAGGAGAAAGAAGAACTTGATTACCTGTCAAACATAAATGTGGATTTCATACAAGGCTTCTACTTCTCAAAGGCGATTAATACGGAAGATTTTGTAAAGTACATAGAAAGTATGAAGTAATTTTTCCCTATACAGTAAAAAGAAAAAACCTTCAGGTTTTTAAAGCCTGAAGGTTTTTTGTAGCAAACCTCACAAAAAAGGAGAAATGCACGTGGCCGGACTTGAACCGGCACGGTATTGCTACCGAGGGATTTTAAGTCCCTTGCGTCTGCCTATTCCGCCACACGTGCACAAATGGGGCCTATAGGGCTCGAACCTATGACCCTCTGCTTGTAAGGCAGATGCTCTCCCAGCTGAGCTAAGACCCCTT
>CAZCPW010000225.1:0-2626 GCA_964499925.1 uncultured Lachnospiraceae bacterium | reverse complement strand
ACATATTCATAAATTCTTTTTTAGTATTGGCAGATGCATCCGTTGCCGTGATCACTACCCATGCCTTACCGTTGTGGACGGCATCGGTGACCGAAAATGCGCCGCTTTTTACCTTGCCTGCCTTCATACAAAGGCCCAGCATTGAGTAAAATCTGTTATTCAATAATCAAAGCTCCTCTTTTAAACGCTCAATTGTTTCTTTAGGAATATTTACCTTCAGAGTGCGCTCCAAGCCCTTATTCTTGATTGCTTTTTCCAGACATTCCCTGTTTTTGCAAAGATAAGCGCCTCTTCCGTTTTGCTTGCCCTTAAGGTCTATGGTAATGAGACCTTCCGGAGTACGCACCACTCTGACCAAATCCTTTTTATCAAACTGCTCTCTGCAGCCTACGCATACTCTTTTGGGTACCTTCTTTTCCATAGTACATCCTCCAAGGTTAAAAAGCTTATTCCTCGCTTGATGAGTTTTCTTCGTTAAGCTCGTCGCTTACTTCTTCGGAATACTCCTCCGAAAATTCCTCGTCATATTCCTCACTGTCATCATAGTCGCCGTATTCATCGTCGTTGTAATAGTCTTCGATTCTGAATCCGAAGGCATCCTTTGCCTGAGTCTCCGACTTGATATCGATCTTGTATCCGGTAAGTCTTGCGGCAAGGCGTGCGTTCTGGCCTTCCTTGCCTATTGCAAGTGAAAGCTGATAATCGGGTACAACAACCTTAGCTGTCTTTTCATCGGGATCTGCAAAGACATTGACGATTTTTGCGGGTGACAACGCATTCTGAATGAATATACCGGGGTTCTCGTCCCAGTTAACGATATCTATCTTTTCACCTCTGAGTTCGTCAACGATTGCATTTACCCTTGCTCCGTTGATGCCGACACAAGCACCTACGGGATCGACATTTTCATTGTGTGACCAAACCGCAATCTTGCTCCTGGAGCCGGGCTCTCTCGCAATGCTGACAATTTCAACCGTACCGTCCTTTATCTCGGTAACCTCTTCTTCGAAAAGACGCTTAACGAGTTCTCTGCGGGAACGGCTGACCGTGATACGTGCACCCTTGTTGGTGTTTCTGACCTCTACGATGTAAAGCTTGATACGATCGCCGACCTTGAAGTGCTCCGTGGGAACCTGCTCGGCCTCCATCAAAAGAGCCTCTGCTTTACCGAGATCGACACTTATATTCTTGCCTACATATCTTTGAACAATACCTGTTACGATATCTTTTTCTTTTTCATAATAGGTATTGTAAATAATGCCTCTTTCTTCTTCTCTGAGCTTCTGTGTAAGGACATTCCTTGCATTCTGTGCGGCAATACGTCCGAACTCCTTGGAATTGATGTTTACGTTCACAATGTCACCGAGCTTTGCATCGGAAGAAATCTTCTTTGCATCCTCCAGGGTAATCTCGGTTGCTTTGTCCAAAACTTCCTCAACTACAGTCTTCTCGGCATAAAGCTGATACTCATAGGTCTCTCTGTTCATCTCAATCTTTACATTGTCGGCCTTACCGAAATTCTTTGTGCACGCCGTAATGAGAGAGTTTTCAATCAGATCAAACAAGACATCTTCATCTATCTGCTTCTCCTGTGAGATTAGTTCAATTGCTGCCTTTAATTCCTTGTTCATTTTGGTTTGTCCTTTCGTTTAAAAATCCAAAGCTAATTTTATTGATGCTATGTCGCTTCTGTTTAATGTGATTTCTGCACCGTTACCTTCAATTGTGACGGTATCCGCATCAAATTTTAAAAGCGTACCCGCAAATTCTTTCTTTTTATTGATAGGCTTGAAAGTCTTAATCTCGACTTCCTCACCTATGCTCTTTTGAAGATGGCTGTCTTTCTTTAAGGCTCTCCCGAGTCCCGGACTTGAAACCTCAAGTATATATGCTTCACCGATGAAGTCATCCTTGTCAAGTTCATCGGACCAGACGCGACTTACGTTCTCGCAATCATCAATTGTAACTCCTCCGTCCTTGTCGATGTAAGCCCTCAAATACCACTCGTTTGCCTCGTTTACATATTCAACATCGTAAATCGAAACACCAAACTGCTTTACTATAGGCTCAAGCATTTGGGTTGCCCTATTCTCAATATCCTCTCTTTTTGTCATATAATCCCTCTTATTCTTAACGTAATAAGAGTGAGCTCTTGCAAGCCCACTCCTAAAATACATCACACTACCCAAAAACTTTACCACTGCAACCGCAAATTTGCAAGCAAAATTTCGTACTTTACGGATAAAAAAAAGAACTCCTTTGCAGGAATTCTTTTTCATGCAGCTGGTAGGGGAATCGAACCCCTGATTCCGCCGTGAGAGGGCGGCGTCTTAACCGCTTGACCAACCAGCCATCAAGTACCTGTTCATATTTCTTTCCCACAGCAGGCACTCGTATATAATATCTTAGGTTTTTAAAAAAATCAAGAGGCAAATTTAAAAACTTTTTGAGTATATCAAAGCTTACTTTTTAAGTATGTCAAAGATGCTGATTTGGTCGGTTTCCGGAATCTGTCCTAAAATGCCAAGCTCGCTCATTTCATCCGTAATCGTCTGTGACACATGGGCACGAGATTTAAAATCCGCCTTTGAAGTAAACGGTCCCTTCTTTGCCGCCTCGACTATTG
>CAZCPW010000224.1:0-2645 GCA_964499925.1 uncultured Lachnospiraceae bacterium | reverse complement strand
TTGTGTGCTTTATAGTTTTGACCGTAATCCTTTCCATGATGGGAGGCACCATACTGGATGCTTTTATTACCCGGTCAAGCAGTTCCGTGGGAAACGGCTTTATACTTGCAATTTGCATGATAGGAATCGGTGCGATTGTATTTACAGCGCTCCTCATGGTGATAGAGCGTTCATCAAAGATTTTCAACAAAAAGAACATGCTGATGCTTGCGGGCTGCTCGGTATTTTACTTCCTGCTGTGCATGTCGTTTACCGTGGATATCTTCAATATAGGCGGCTATGTACCTTCGACCGAATCGGTCAAGTCGTTGCAGATACTTTCGGGTGATCAGTCGATAGATCTGGAGAGCACCGATGAAGAGCTTCTCAATAAGGCTGTCGCTCTTCACAAAGCAATGACAGAAACGGATAATCTTTCGGGAAACCTTTATACCGAAGAGACCGAATATACAACGGTTTATTTTTACTATACGTTAAAATCCGGACGAAGCATTTCAAGAGAGTATGCCTTTGATCTGACATACCATGAGGGAACCGAGGCTGAAAGATGCTTTAATGACCTCTTCACGGATGAAAGGAACTTTGAAAAGCTGCTTCATACGGATGATAATTATGTGGCTATGAATGCCTATGTGTACGTGAGCTACACGGACGATAAGGGCGAGTCGGTGTACAGCGACAATTCCATATCAAAGAGCAATTGCGGTGAACTGACAGAGGCGCTTATTGCGGACGGAACAGAAGGCACCTGGAGACCGTTTACCTACGATGCTTTATACAATGAGAATTCATTAACAATTGATATTCAATTCATAGAAGCGGGCACAAACTACGATAGAAACGAATGGATTACAGCCGACGTAAATTCGGATATGAAGAACACTATTGAGTTTTTAAAGAAAGCGTCGATACTGTCAGATGAAGATTTGGAAAACCGCTCTTTTGGACATGTAAAACGGCCGGATCGCGCAGCACTGCCGTAAATGCCACAAGTGCAAGCAGTCTTATGTCGGGTGTTTTAGACCTTTTGCCTCCGGTACCGTTAAATGTGACAGAAATGCCGTAATGTTTGTTTACATGCCTGTCGTTTTATGGTAGATTGAAAGTGTGCAGCCGTTATCAACAGTAAGTAAGGAGCTTTGACGATAAGTTTCCGAATAATGGTTACATTATCTAATTTCTTTGAGGAAAGTTGTGAAGAATTCAAAGCGAATTGTTTATATAGTGATATTTGTATTACTGGCAGTACTGATTGTTGCGGGAATCTTCTTTGTGATAAAGAAAACCATTGCCGACAAGAATGACACCACCGTTACCGAAGAAGGAACGTCGACAGCATCCGTAAATGAGAAAGAGACTGATGCGGTCAATGCAAATTCCGACACATCGGGAAATGATTCCGACATCACGGGAAATGACGTTTCGGCAGGAGATGTCTCGGAAGGAGACGTTTCGGGGAATTCGGAGGCTGAGGCAGAGCCGGAGCCGATAGAAAATCCTTACAAAGAATATTTCCTTAAAAATTCCGACATGATAGCCTGGATACAGATTCCGGGTACGAAGGTGGACTTCCCCGTAATGTGGACTCCGGAAGACGAGACCTATTACCTTTATAAAGATTTTGACGGAAATTATGACAAGCACGGAACACCCTTGATGGATACGGACAGTTCCATGTATCCCAATTCCACGAACCTCATAATTCACGGCCACAACTTTAAAAACGACGGATTTTACTTTTTATATGATTATGCCGATGAGGACTTTTGCAAGGAACATTCCGTTATTTATCTGTACGGAAAGGATAGGCAGTACATATATGAGGTAATGGCAGTCTTCAGATCGAAGGTTTACTATACGACGGATACTTGCTTTAAATACTACAAATTCTTCAATGCCGCAAGCGAAGAAGAGTTTAATGACTTCTATGACAATGTTAAGGCACTTTCTTTGTACGATACGGGTGTCACCGCAGAGTACGGAGACAAGTTTATAACCCTTTCCACCTGCTCGTCCCATACCGAGAACGGACGCTTCGTGGTAGTGGGCAAGGAAATCGAATCGGGAGATGTATATATTGATCCGTATACGGATTGAGATATAAAGTAAAGTTTCTTCAAGGAGGAAGATTTTTATGAATGGTTACAAGAAGTTAATGGCGGTTTTACTCGGAATCATACTTGTACTTGGTGTTACGAAATCGATTCCCACATACGCGGCAGATGCAAAGACGTGGTATGTGACATATGATACGGATTCCAAGGGGTGGTACCAGTCAACAGACAAGAAAAATTGGACCTCGTTGGCACTTGCCACTTTTGCATCGGGAGACAGCATCGTAATTGATGCAAGCAATGCGACCGCGGATCAATTAAAGCTTACGGTTTATCAGCCTGTAAATGAGGTAGCCTTCATAAACGGTGCAAATGCCGCTTTGACGGCACCGAGCGTGAAGCACGCATATGCAATCGGAGGGTCAATAGGTGTTATTAACGGCAACGTTGAATCGGTTGATGCTTATCACACGGGTATCATTCAGGTAAACGGTAATGTCGGTTCCTTTACGGCACACTACAGTGACGATCCCGATGTGGATACGGTCTTCGCAGTGACCGGTACTGTTGACAAGGCAAATGTTAAGTCAT
>CAZCPW010000223.1:0-2653 GCA_964499925.1 uncultured Lachnospiraceae bacterium | reverse complement strand
CCAGATTTAGGTTCTGGTGGGAGACCGTGCAGGTTCGATTCCTGTTATCCGCATTTGAAAGGCTTTTCCGGTTGAGCGGAAAGGTCTTTTTTCACTATATAGGAAATTGCTCCGCGTGGGAGAGCCAAGGCCCTCTCAGTCACCTGAGGTGACAACTATAGCCCTCTCAGTCACCTTCGGTGACAGCTATAGCCCTCTCAGTCACCTGCGGTGACAGCTCTCCCAGAGGGAGAGCCAAGGGCATCTTGCCTCTCCCTTTGGGAGAGGTGGCCGAGCGAAGCGAGGACGGAGAGGGCGAGGACGGCGCGTGAGAGTTTCGCAAGCGAAACTCTTTTCATACATAACGTTTGCTCTGCCTGCCATCGGTACGTTAATTTTGCAAAGCGATAATGCTGTAAAAAAATTCTGAAATCGGGTTATTGCTTTATTAATTTGTAAGATATATACTCCTAATAAGCAGTATTTTTTTTTTTTTTTTTTGATGAGTATCTCGCAACAAATTGCATTTTCGAAAACAGTTTGATTCACAAGATAAATTCTTATTTCTCGGTTAAGGATTTATGTTTTGGTTTAAAGTGTTTAAGGGAGGTGATTTGTTGGGCGGTAGTTTTCCCACGATTGGTAACTATCTTACCAGTACGTTCTTTTTGATTATCATCTTGGTGCTTTTCATCGTACGTGCGAATTCGCACTTTGATGCATCGGGCAATCGCAGACGTATTATTATGCTGATATCGGCTACGATTTTTTACGTATTAATGGACGGAGTGTTCATTGCCTGCGACCTTGATGATAATTGTTCTGCAAAGGTCTTTAGAATTGTTGTTTTCTTTTTTTATTTATCTTATATATTTCTTCCTTTTTTCTGGCATTTGTTCTTGCGGAGCTATATCGGGATAGATTATGGCATAACATTTAAGATTGTGGAAATGATCCCCCTTGCTGTATTGCTTCGATTCGTGCTGCTGTCTCCTTTTGACGGCTCACTTTGGACGATTGAAGCAGACAAGACGTATGTCAGAGGAACATATTTCACGTTTTTTACCGTTTTGAATTATTTTTACTATGTCGAACCGATATGTGACGGAATTGCCGCATGGATAAAGGGGAACCGCAAAAACGAAAAGTACGTTGTTCAGGGAATTGTTATTTCGTTGCTGCCTATTTTAGCTGCAATCGGCAATAATTTCTTTATCCCTGTATATCAAATATATCCTTTTCAACCATGTTGTCAGGTCATTGTAGTAATACTCGGTTTCTTTTTCGTGGCAAACAGGCAGGATGTCTACGCAAGACACGAACACGCTGCGGAACTTGAGGAGGCTTATAAGGAGGCGGAGATTGCAAGGAATAAGGCTGAGGAAGCGAGTGCGGTAAAAACGACCTTTTTGTCGACCGTGAGTCATGACATCCGTACGCCTATGAATGCGATTATCAACCTGACGCGCCTTGCAAGAGCTGAGGACGACATTGAGGTTATCAAAGGGTATCTTGATAAGGTCCTGATTTCGAGTGATTTTCTGTTGGGACTCATAAACGATATTCTTGATATGAGCAGGATTGAAGCGGGGAAGCTTACGCTCAATAAAGAAAGGCTTACAAGAACCGAGTTTTTAAAGTCTGTCGAAACGGTAATCAATCCGCTTATGGAGGCAAAACATATCAATTACCATCCGGAGTTGCAGCCCGGAGAGTACACGATTTTTGTCGACAAGCTCAGATTTAATCAGATTTTCTTTAACCTTCTTTCAAATGCGGCAAAGTTTACGCCCGAAGGCGGAGACGTGTGGTTTGAGGTTACAAACGGCGAACTTTCGGATGATACGCTTGAGATACAGTTTGTAGTCAGAGATAACGGTATCGGAATGAGCGAAGGATTCCTTGAGCATCTGTTTGAACCTTTCGCAAGAGAGGATAGCTCAGAGGGTAAAAAGATACCGGGTACGGGACTCGGACTTTCGATAGTAAAGAGCCTGGTTGATGCAATGGACGGAACCATTACCGTTACAAGTGAACTTGGCAAGGGTACCGAGTTTGTCGTAACCTTTAAAGCCGAAATTGTTGAAAAAAGTGACGGAGATGTGCCCGTTGCCGAAATTAACGCAAATTATGATTTGAACGGACTGCGCGTTCTGCTGGTTGAAGACAATGAATTAAATACTTATGTGGCAATGATAATTCTTTCAAACATGGGATGCGATGTCAAGTCAGTGGATGACGGAGCAAAGGCAGTTGAGGCATTTGCGGATTCACCGATTAACTACTACGATGCAATCCTTATGGACGTAAGGATGCCTGTAATGGACGGTCTCACCGCTACAAGGACTATCAGAAGTCTTGACAGGGCCGATGCAAAGACGGTTCCGATTGTAGCCATGACGGCTGATGCCCTTGATGAGAATACGAAGGATTCCCTTGATTCCGGCATGAATTTCCATCTTTCAAAGCCTGTGGATCTTTCAAAGTTAAGCGATGTACTTAATAAGTGCGCGGCAATGCCGAAGGCGAAATAGATATCAAATGTGTAACGCCCAAAAGGAACCCCGAGTGGGGTTCCTTTTTTGACTATATAGGAAATTGCTCCGCGTGGGAGAGCCAAGGCCCTCTCAGTCACCTTCGGTGACAGCTATAGCCCTCTCAGTCACCTTCGGTG
>CAZCPW010000222.1:2359-2672 GCA_964499925.1 uncultured Lachnospiraceae bacterium | reverse complement strand
ATTGCAACGCCGGCAACTCCCATGTTAAAGCCGCATACAAGCGTCAGGTTAAGTACTACGTTTACAACACCTGCGATAAACAGGTAAATAAGCGGGCGCTTGGTGTCACCGATTGCGGAAAGTACACCGTTGCCCCAGTCGTAAAGGGCTGTTCCGGGAATACCGTAGAGGTAAATCCGAAGGTAAAGCACCGCCCCGTCAAGGAGCTCTTCCTTCGTGCCCATCATCGAAAGAATTGCAGGTGAAAGAATCACACCCAAAACGGCAAAAATAACGCCTGCCGACATAAGTATCAAGAATGAAGTATGTACGG
>CAZCPW010000222.1:0-2349 GCA_964499925.1 uncultured Lachnospiraceae bacterium | reverse complement strand
ATGTACATCCTTGTCACTGTTTGCACCAAAATATCTGGCCGTAAAAACATTAACCGCCGTGCTCATTCCGAGAAAGAAATCAACGAGCAGTGACACAAGCTGCGAATCGGAGCCTACGGAGCCAAGTGCCGAAGCTCCCGCAAACTGCCCGACTACCACGATATCAGATACGTTGAAAAGCATCTGAAGTAAATTTGCAAGTACAAGAGGAAGGCAGAACACCAGAATCTGCTTGAAAAGGTTTCCCCTTGTCATATCAAGTTCTTTTATATTTTTATTCGAATTGCTCATAATCCAAAATCCTTATCCTTAATCGGCAATTCCCCTCTTAGCTATATATGTTTTTTGATATGATTGTAAATGTTAAGACCCTTTGCCTGACCGAATTTGGAAATAATCTGCCTGTAGATAAGCTGTTTGCTGTTGGACTCTCCCTTGTTCGCGCCAACCAAAGGGACCACGTAGCTCGTAATATCGCTCGTAAAGCCCGCATCGGTAAGTATTTGCAAAATGTCTTTATTTGAAGGCTTCGAATCAACCTTTGCATCCGTCTTTGAAGTCGTGGGCTTTGATTCAGACTGTGCATCTGTCTGTGCGTTTTCAGGTCTTAAATCCGACTTTACAGTCTCCGGCTTCAAATCCGGCTTTACAGTTTCCGTTACATTCAAAGTCTCCGGTTTTAAATCAGTATTTATAACTTCACCCTTTATAACATTCAAAGCATTATCTGCCTGTTTGGGCATTGCTTTGACGGTTTCTTTCTTAACCTCTGCCGACTTTGAATTTGCAGGCTTCTTGGTAACCGGTTTAGCTGCAGGTTTCTTTGTGCTCTGAGGCTTTAATGTCTTTTTCCCGGTCTTTGGCTTGTTAAGCTCGCTTTGGCTCGGTACATAATTTTTATCAATTCTGTGACGTCTTGAAACCTCTATGCCCGACTGCTTCCAGAAATTTATGACGTTGTCAAAATCCGTATCCTTGCTGATGACCACATACTCGTCGAGTTTTTCTTTATCAAGGCCTATTAAATAGCCCAGATACGAAACGAGGTGCATGTCAAGCGACTGCTTGCCTGCCGCAACCTTTATAGTCTCAAGATGTGCCTTCCCGTGATTTGCGACGATATCGAGATCTACCTTCTTGGAATTTTCGGTATAAAAAATGTGAATAATGTCCTCTTCTCTCAGCTCCTCGCATCCCTTAAAACCTTCGGACTGCACATTTTCAAGGTCCATCAGGTAGTGAACCCGACTCACGGACTTAGTCAAATTACTCTTTTTAAAAAACATAAAAACCTCTCTTATTCATTTACAACGCTGTCGCGCATTTCGTTTATCCAGGCGACCGCCTCCTCTACGCCTTCCTCGGAAAAAGAAAACTCCATTGAAAGCTTGTCCTTTGTAACCGAAAAATTAAACGGTTCGGACCAAACGTAGGCTTTTATCGTGTGTTTTTCTTTATCCTCTTTTGAAGCATAAAAAACATTTTCAAGCGGCTCGATTCCGATTCGATACCTTAGCCCCTTGTCGCTTCCGTAAAAGGCCTCGCCGTATTCAAAATATTTAAAATTGTGGATGTCCTCCCGCTTAACAGACATACAGCCTCTCCAAGATCAAAAAATTTTAAACTCTTCTTAAATAAAACGTCCGGCGTCCTGTTTATTATATAAAAATCTTCTTACTTCCATAATCTTACCATCCTCCTCATCGTCTATTACAACATAATACACGACAAAGTTCTTTACATAAATTCTGTAATATGGGTAACGACGTTCTTTCAAAGAATGATACGGTTCAAATGATTCTGCTACAGGCCAACGCTCCAATATTGCCTTTTCGACCTCGTCCAATAAATCGTTTGCAGCCTTTTCATTATGCAACTTTTCGGCAATATATACAATCTTCTCCTCTAAATCGTCATAGAATAACGGCAGATATCGAAGCTTATATTTTACATTACCCATTTATCCTCCCTCTGAGATTGGAGAAAACCTCTTCATGGGTATATCTTCTGCTGTCCTCTTCTGCAAATCTATCTGCCATATCGAGATTTGCCTCAACACCATCCGTTAATTTCGAATATGCTTCAAGGCTTAATACTACCATTGTACCATATCCGTTTTTCGTCAAATATACCGGTTCACCACATGCAACTGACTTCTCTACGTCCGGAAATTTATTTCTCAAATCCGAAACTGGTCTGATTTGTATCATGAATGCCTCCTATAATTCTTATCATAATTTTATCGAAATATTATCTTTGACTCTTATTATAACCATACGATTTTTATTTCTCAATAAAAAAGCGTTCCGCCTGCGGAACGCTCGCGCCGAGCGCGGTCGCGTTAGCGAC
>CAZCPW010000221.1:0-2677 GCA_964499925.1 uncultured Lachnospiraceae bacterium | reverse complement strand
AAGTATCAAAGCCCTGGTCACAGCAGGGTGTTGAAGGAGCACGTAAGTTTATCGGACGTCTTTGGAACTTTATCACAGATGAGGATACAACCGCCGATGCAGACGATGAAACCTTAAAGAAGATTTATCATCAGACTGTAAAGAAGGTTTCAAGTGATTTTGAATCGCTCGGCTTCAATACGGCCATTGCCCAGATGATGATATTTGTAAATGCGGCTTACAAGGCAGGCAAGTGCCCTAAGGAGTATAAAGAAGGCATTGTTAAGATGTTCTCCTGCATCTGCCCTCACGCAGGCGAGGAAATGTGGCAGATCTTAGGTCACGATACCACAATAGCCTTTGAGCCTTGGCCTACCTACAACGAGGAGTTCTGCAAGGAAGACACCGTTGAAATCGGCGTTCAGGTAAATGGTAAGGTTCGCGGTACTGTTTCAATTTCGGTAGACGAAGAACAGGCAAGCGCCCTTGAAAAAGCAAAAGACTTACCTTCCGTAAAGAGCTTTATTGAAGGAAAGACAATCGTTAAAGAAATCTATGTTAAGGGTAAGATTATTAACATAGTTGTAAAGTAAGTTTAAAATTTTGAGATGCCTAAACACTAGGCGGATACATTAAGTTTCATGTCAAAAACCCTCGGACAAGCAAAATGTCCGAGGGTTTTCTTTATCCTTAAATATTAAACAATTCCGGATTACTCTTCCGTAGGATGAGCACTGTTGAAACGGTCCAAAAGCAGGGCACCTACCACACCGATCACAAGGAACAGGATGTTAATGAGGCAGGAGCTTACGGATAAAGTAAAGCTTTCAAAAGGAATAATCATTACGGTTGCCGCAATGACAATGCCGATGATTGCATGGAAGGCTACGGCATAATGCTTGTCAAACAGTGAGTTTACAAGCTTGGAAAGTGCGATGATGGTGACAAGTCCGCCGATTCCGCCGGGAATCAGTACGGAAAGCTTAAGCTTGCCGATACCGTCAACAAAGCTTGTATACAGGCCTAAAGGCATCAAAAGTGTGGAAAAGCTCATGCCGGGAGCAATTATGCTGATGGCAAGGCAGAAACCGCAGAATATATACCATCCAAAGGAAGGCTGTATTTCTATAGACAGGAATTTAAGCGTAATCAAAAGGGCAAACACTATAATCATTGCGATTACAAGAGAAACAGGTGACCATTTTGAGTGTTCTTTTTCATTGGCCTCACGGAAAAGAGAGGGTATCATACCTCCGATCAGTCCGACAAACAGGCAGACAGAAGGATACGGATACTTTTCCAATACAAAAGCGAGAAGATTGGCAATTCCCAAAAAGCCGATTACTCCGCCGATGAAATAGGGAATAAGCTTCGGTACGTGAGTCTTGAATTTGTGAATCGGGTCGGCAAGCAGTTCCATAACGGGTTTGTAGATGCCGAAAATTACGCTGAGCACACCTCCGGAAATACCGGGAAGCACTGCTCCGAGTCCGATAAGCGCACCCTTACATACGCTGAGTAAGATACTGAAAATATTGTTGTTCTTTTTCTGTTCCATAGAATCTCCTTAAAAGAATATCTTTTTTGCCTCGGACATTATACGATACTATTGCAAAAAGGTCAAAGTTTTAAGGAGAGTAATTCACCATTAATAGCCGTACGTAAAATAATGATATGGCAACGTTTAGAAAAAATGTAATTAATCAAAAGTTACTTGCATATATCAGTGAAGATCCGAACTACGGAAAAAGAAACGCTTACACGGACGCGGCACCAAGCGGTCTGATTAAATGGTATCGCGTGGAAATGAGTTACGAGGATAAGTATAGGTTCGGGCTTCTTACTTATCAGGAATACCTGGAATGGATGAAGTTACTGAATGCGGAATCCGGTGACACTGATACTGCCACTGAGACTGCCACGGGCGAAAGGATGTCGGATACGTTTTGGAGAGATGATACGGCAGAAAGAAAAAATGTTTCATCCTCCGAATACGAGAGTTTTCTTTCTACTAATAATGTGGATGTCTCAAATCGCAATGTCGTTGATTTTGACATGCTTTCACAGAATGCATCCGAGCCTGTCGGTTCGATGAATCCGGTTGAGTCAAGTGTTGATACAACCGAGGATGATATTGCAAGGGTTCTTTCGAACGTGAATAAGGACATGCACGGCGGTGAGGCACTTCTTTCTCAGGATGAAATAAATGCGCTTTTTGCGGCAGCAGGGGCATAGATTGAATACTAATGTGTAACACCTATAAAATGGGACAAATTTGTAAAAGTGAACGGACGAAGGACTGTTCACTTTTTTACTTTAGTGTGCTATAGTCTTATAGGATTGTGAGTGCGAATGGCGATCCGGTATCATTAGTATTTAAGGGCTTGTCCCTAAGATTTAAATCGGAGGAACTTTAGATGGCAGTAAACAGCATTGATGCCGAAGACGATCAGTTTGCATATCGTTACGATACGCAGCTTCTGATTGACAGGCGTGACAAAGACCTTGATGAGGATGAAATATCCGATTACATTACCGAGAATTTCGAGGGAAATTCTTTGATTGCGGCAGGAGATGAGGATCTTGTAAAGATTCACTTCCATACAAACGAGCCTTGGAAAATATTGGAATATTGCAATACCTTGGGCGAGATTTATGATATTGTCGTTGAAGATATGATCCGTCAGACAAACGGACT
>CAZCPW010000220.1:0-2706 GCA_964499925.1 uncultured Lachnospiraceae bacterium | reverse complement strand
CAGGTAACGGAAGTAAGTCCGTTTACCTTGGCTTCGTGGAAACGCCTTATGAGAGCGGGAAGCACGTGAGAATGCGTCGGATGGTAATTGTCATTTGGTCCGTAAAGGTTTGTCGGCATTACGGAAATATAGTCCGTTCCGTACTGCTTATTTAAAAATTCGCAATATTTAAGTCCCGAGATCTTTGCAAGAGCATAGGCCTCGTTTGTTTTTTCAAGCTCGGAAGTAAGAAGGCAGGATTCCTTCATGGGCTGAGGTGCCATGCGAGGATAGATGCAGGAGGAGCCCAAAAATTCAAGCTTCTTACAGCCGTTTTCAAAGGCCGAATGTATTACGTTCATCTCAAGCGTCATGTTGTAATACATGAAATCGGCAAGTGCTTCGCTGTTTGCAACGATTCCTCCGACCTTGGCGGCCGCAAGGAATACGTACTCGGGCTTCTCTTCTTTAAAGAAAGCCTCTACCTCCGACTGTCTGCAAAGGTCAAGCTCCGAATGTGTCCTTCCGATTATATTCGTGTAGCCCTGGCGTTTAAGCTCGCGCACAATGGCGGATCCAACCATTCCTCTGTGTCCGGCTACATATATCTTGGCATCTTTTTCCATATAAGCTCCAATCTGTGTTTCTACCGCAAAAAATTTCTTTGAATATCGGATTGCCACATGCAATCCCGCGTCTCAAACGGTCTGCCGTTCTTGGCACTATGAATTGTACCCGAGTTCCCTTAACACCTTTTTGGCACTGTCAAAATCATTTAATCTCGGAACAAGGACTCCCTTGGTAAGCATGTAAGCTTCGGAACCCTTTCCGAGTATCAAAACAGCATCACCCGGACGGGCATCGCTTAAAGCCTTCTTGATGGCTTCGTCTCTGTCTTCGATTAACTCGTAGTTGCTTACACCCGACTTAAGAGTCGAAACCATGGTTTCAAGCAGCATCTGAGGCTCGTCATAACGGGCATCCTCGATGGTGAAATAATTATAATCCGCAATCGCCGTACAGTATTCCGCCATATCGGTACGCCTGTGAATATCACGGGATCCGCCCGCACCGACTACGACTCTTAAGAATCCGTCCGTGAGGGTTGACTTGATGTATTCGGTTAAATTCTTAACCGCATTTGCTGTATGCGCATAATCGACTATTACCTTAAAAGGCTGGCCGAAATCTATCGTTTCCTGGCGCGCGTCTATAGGCTCCAATAAGTTTACAGCCTCAATCAGTTCATCTGTTGAGAATCCGAAATGACTTAAAGCAATCAAGACTCCGCAAATATTGTAGACATTGAAAATACCTGAAAGATTACAGTGTATTTTTCTTTCTCCGAGGATACCGTTAAGCTTAAAGCTTAAATTCCTGTAGCCTATCTCAATGTCGGATGCGTATACATCCGCAGGTTTGTCGTTAACGGCATAGGTCACGACCTTTTCATTTGCCGCCTTTATGAAGACATCCGCGTACTTATCGTCCTTGTTGATGACGCAGATTCCGTTTGGACCGGTATATGCCATGAGGCGAGCCTTTGCCAAAGCATAATTATCCATTGTCTTGAATATATCCAGGGCATCGCGGGAAAGATTTGTAAATATCGAGGCATCAAAGCGCACACCCTCCATCTTGCCGGTGCCGAGTCTTTCTCCGCTTGCCTCCATGGATACGAATTCGCAATTATCCTTCTTAAATCCGTTAAGAGCCTTAAAGAAATCTTCCTGAAGCGGCGTGGTGTACTCGCAGTCCATCGAAAAACCTTCGGACCTGATGCCGTTCGTACCTATGTAACCTGTCTTTTTATTGAGACGATTCAGTATCTGATAAATCATCTCAGCGGTCGTCGTCTTTCCGTCGGTTCCGGTAACGCCTATGATCTTCATGGCATCCATGGGATTACCGTAGAATCGGTTGAGTATCAGATTCATCTCCTTTTGTGAATCCTTGACGACGACCTGCGGTACCGTGACGTCCGGTAATTTTCTTTCTGTTATCAGGGCTACCGCACCGTTTTCTATGGCTTTAGCCGCGAAATTATGTCCGTCGACGGTTAAGCCCTTAACGCAGACAAAGAGGATGTTACTCCCCTTTGTACGTGAATCATCTGTTACTTTTTCAATCTCTGTATCAAATTCGCAGGGAATCAAATCGCTAAGCTTCATTTGTGCAGCTCTTCCTTTGCAGCGGCACATATGATGTCAATGCCTTCCTTTAACTCTTCCTCGGAAATTGTAAGCGGAGGCATTATCTTCAATACGCTGTCGTGTCTGCCGGCTCTTTCAATGATGAGTCCCTTTTCAAAGCACTTATCGGCTATTCTGTGAGATAAATCTCCCGATGCATCGATACCCGCAAAATCAATTCCCCAAAGGAGGCCTACTCCGCGAAGGGTAATGCGTGAATCAAGCGGGAGAACAGTCTCTTCGACATACTTCTTTACAAATTCGCCCTTCTTCTTAACGCCGTCGTTAATATCGTGAGAAACGTTGTATTCAATGCCCTTCTTTGCGGCTACAAAGGCAAGCTGGTTGCCTCTGAAAGTACCGTTGTGCTCTGCGGGTCTGAAAATATCAAGCTCTTCCTTTACCAAAAGAAGTGACATAGGGAATCCATATCCGCCGATTGACTTTGATAAAGTAACCATATCGGGATGAATTCCCGCTCTTTCAAAGCTGAAGAAATAGCCTGTACGCGAGCAGCCTGTCTGAACATCGTCAA
>CAZCPW010000219.1:0-2714 GCA_964499925.1 uncultured Lachnospiraceae bacterium | reverse complement strand
ACTGACGCACCATCCCAAGCACATGATTATTGATTATAACCGATACAATGGGAATATTAAAGCGAGACGCGGTTGCAAGTTCGTTCATATTCATACGGAAGCAGCCGTCTCCGCCGATATTTATACATGTTTTTTGGGGATTACCGACTTTTGCGCCTATGCAGGCACCGAGTCCGTATCCCATCGTACCGAGTCCTCCCGAAGAAAGAAAAGTACGCGGCTTTGTAAAATGAAAATACTGTGAGGTCCACATCTGATGCTGACCTACATCCGTCGAGATGATGGCATCACCTTTTGTAATCCTGTCTATCTCCTCGATTACATAAGGACAGGTAAGCCTACTATGATCGTAATCAAGCGGATATTTTTCTTTAAGCGACTCTACATATTTAAGCCATTCGGAGTGATCCTGCTTTTTAAGCTTTGCGTTAACCGCTGTCAGTGCAGATTTTAAATCACCTACGACAGAAGCCTTTGTCTTAATGTTTTTGTCAATTTCGGCTGCGTCTATATCAAAATGAATTACAGAAGCCTTTGATGCAAAGGTTTTTACATTTCCCACTACTCTGTCTGAGAATCTTGCACCTAAGGCAATCAGCAAATCACAGTCCGAAACACCGAGATTGGAAGCTTTTGTTCCGTGCATTCCGAGCATACCCGTATAACGTTCGGAATAGGAATCATAAGCGCCCTTTCCCATAAGGGTATCACAAACAGGTGCGTCAACAAGTTCCGAAAACTTCTTTACCTCTTCGCAGGCATCGCTCATGATTGCTCCGCCGCCTACGCAAATGAAAGGTTTCTTTGACTTTTCGATAAGTTCAATGACCTTTGCGATATCTTCTTCCGTATATTTGTTTTTTCGTGTAATGGGCTTTGGCTCAGTCTTTACGTATTCACATTTTGCCGCGGTTACGTCCTTTGTGATGTCCACAAGTACCGGACCGGGACGACCGCTTCTTGCAATATGAAAGGCTTTCCTGATGGTATCCGCAAGATTGTTTACGTCTTTTACTATATATCCGTGCTTTGTAATCGGCATGGTAACGCCCGCAATGTCAACCTCCTGGAAGGTATCCTTTCCAAGCCACGGAAGCACTACATTTGCCGTAATTGCTACCATGGGAACGGAGTCCATATATGCCGTGGCAATACCCGTTACAAGGTTTGTGGCACCGGGGCCGGAAGTTGCCATGCAGACACCGACTTTTCCCGTAGACCTTGCATATCCGTCTGCCGCATGGGAAGCACCCTGCTCATGGCTTGTAAGAATATGCTTTATCTCACTGTGAGAATACAAAGCATCATATACATTTAAGATTGTTCCGCCGGGATATCCGAATACCGTGTCGACTCCCTGCTCCTTTAAACATTCAACGACTATTTCCGCACCGGTTAAAAGCATTTTGGCCTCTCCTTTTTTATTTACGAATTCTTTGAAGGAACCCTTAATACGGCACCCTTTGCCGCACTGTCAACAAGCTCTCTGTATCTTAAAAGATATCCCGAAACAATATTTGTTTCTTTGGGTACAAAGTTCTTTTTTCTTTCTTCAAGGGTCTTATCGTCTACCAGGAGTTCGATAAGATTCTCATTTATGTTGATGTGAATCATATCGCCTTCATGCACAAAGGCAATCGGTCCGCCGGCATAGGCTTCGGGTGAAACATGTCCGATTGAGGCACCTCTTGAAGCCCCTGAGAAACGACCGTCCGTGATAAGAGCAACCGTTGAACCGAGTCCCATTCCGGCTATTGCCGATGTGGGATTAAGCATTTCTCTCATGCCGGGGCCTCCCTTAGGTCCTTCGTATCTGATTACCACAACGTCACCGGCTACAATCTTTCCGCCCTTAATGGCAGCTATTGCATCTTCCTCACAGTCAAATACTCTTGCTGGACCCGTATGCTCCATCATTTCGGGTACTACCGCAGAGCGCTTTACAACAGATCCTTCCGGAGCGAGATTTCCCTTTAATACGGCTATTCCGCCGGTCTTGCTGTAAGGATTGCTTACGGGCCTGATGACCTCGGGATTTAAGTTGACGGCATTCTTGATATTTTCGCCGAGAGTATTACCTGTAACCGTCATAACATCAAGATTTAAAAGATTTATCGATGAAAGCTCCTTAAGCACTGCATAGACACCGCCCGCTTCGTTTAAATCCTCCATATAGGTAGGACCTGCGGGAGCAAGATGACAAAGATTGGGAGTCTTCTTTGAAAGTTCATTTGCAATCTCAAGATTAAGTTCAACACCTGCTTCATGCGCAATTGCGGGCAAATGAAGCATGGAGTTTGTAGAACAGCCTAAAGCCATATCGGTAGTAAGGGCATTTATGAAGGCATCATGTGTCATAATGTCTCTCGGACGAATATTCTTCTTTACAAGCTCCATGATCTGATTGCCTGCGTGCTTTGCAAGTCTTATTCTTTCGCTGTAAACTGCGGGAATTGTTCCGTTTCCTCTAAGTCCCATTCCCAAAGCTTCCGTCAAGCAGTTCATGGAATTTGCGGTATACATTCCGGAGCAGGAACCGCAGGTAGGGCAAACCTTTTCTTCGAATTCGTTTAACTCATCGAGAGTAATCTTGTCTGCCGCATAGGCACCTACTGCCTCAAACATCGAGGATAAGCTTCTCTTCTGACCCTTCACGTGACCTGCAAGCATGGGACCGCCCGATACAAAGATTGTGGGAATGTTTACCCTGGCAG
>CAZCPW010000218.1:0-2715 GCA_964499925.1 uncultured Lachnospiraceae bacterium | reverse complement strand
ACCTAAAGGATTATATCGGTGTGAAGTGGCTTTGTCAATAGGAAAAATAAACTGCCTTAAACCAACTGTGCCTGAACAGCCGTAAGAGCGACAACTCCGACGATATCTTCCCAGGAGCATCCTCTTGAAAGATCGTTTACGGGCTTTGCAATACCCTGAAGCATGGGACCGTAAGCATCGGCTTTACCGAGTCTCTGAACAAGCTTGTATCCGATATTTCCGGCATCAAGGTTAGGGAATATCAAAACATTTGCCTTTCCTGCAACCTCTGAACCCGGAGCCTTTGACTTTGCAACTGCGGGAACGATTGCCGCATCAAGCTGCAATTCGCCGTCAACGCAAACACCGGGATACTGTTCGTGAGCGATTCTGGTAGCCTCAACGACCTTATCGACAAGCGCGTGCTTTGCAGAACCCTTTGTGGAGTGCGAAAGCATTGCTACCAAAGGCTTTCCTCCGATTAACTGCTTAAAGCTCTTTGCACTTGTATCTGCGATAGCTGCAAGTTCTTCAGCCGTAGGATCCTGATTTAAGCCGCAGTCTGCAAAAAGAAACGTTCCGTTCTCACCGTACTCGCAATTCGGCACATCCATGATAAAGAAACCTGATACAAGCTTAACGCCGGGTGCCGTATGAAGAATCTGAAGTGCGGGTCTTAAGGTATCCGCAGTTGCGTGACAGCAGCCTGCAACCATGCCGTCTGCATCGTTTGCCTTAACCATTACAACACCGAAGGTAAGATAATCGGAAAGAAGGATTTCACGTGCCTTCTCTTCCGTCATACCCTTTGCCTTACGTGTTTCATAAAGTAAATTCACATAAGCATCGAGCTTGTCGGTTGTCTGAGGGTTTACAACCTTAACTCCGGACAGGTCAACTTCAAGCCAGTTAGCACCGTCCATAATTTTTTCTTCATCGCCGACCATGATGATGTTTGCAATATCCTGTTCGATAATGTGTGCCGCTGCGATAAGTACTCGCTTATCGTTTGACTCAGGAAGGACAATAGTCTTCTTATCAAGTCTTGCCTTATTCTTAATACCGTCAATATATGCCATAGTAACCTCCGTGATTTGTTTAATTTTTAACAAGTTTCTGCTATCTACTGATTTAGTTTAATCAAATCGAATTAAAAATCAGTTATTTTTATTACATTATAAACAAATGAAAGCCCTTACACAATAGATTTCTTTGTACTTAATTAAATACAATTCAATAATTGTGTTATTCTCTATAATATGTTAAACTTTTGTCAATTAAGGGACTTCAAGGAGGTGCTTATGACGGTAGCTGCGGTTATATGTGAATACAATCCGTTTCACAACGGACATAAATATCAGTTGGACACCATCAGGAAAAAGCTTCATGCGGATTACATCATCTGTCTGATGAGCGGCGACTTTGTCGAGCGCGGTGAGCCGGCCATTTACTCCAAGGAAATTCGCGCACGCATTGCTTTGGAAAACGGAGCCGACTTATGTCTCCTTCTCCCTATTCCGTATGCAACGGGAAGTGCGGATTTATTTGCCCACGGTGCCGTTACCCTTCTTAATAAACTAAACATCGTTGATTACCTATGCTTTGGTTCCGAATGCGGTGACATTGACGCCCTTTGTCTTTGCGCAGACAAGCTTCTTGACGAGGGTCAGGTCACAACCGGCGGCATCAAGGCTCTCATGAAGGAAGGAAACACCTTTGCCAAGTCGCGTCTTATTCTTTTCCCCGAATACGATGCCCTTCTTTCTCATTCAAATAATGTCCTTGCCTTAGAGTACATCATGGCTCTTAAGCGAACCGGAAGTTCCGTAAAGCCCTACACCATTAAGCGTGAGGGCGAAGACTATGACGATGATTCTTTCACTGAGGACAGTAAATTTTTAAGCGCAACCGCCATCAGAAACGCCATTCTTTCAAACGAGCAGGAAATGGTTTCTTCCTACGTGCCTTACGATTTAAAGCTGTTAAATCAGGACCCGGTATCAATGAACCGGTTTTCGGGCGAGCTCTTCTACTCTCTCCTTTTAAACAAAGAAAACCTTGACGCCTTTCTTGAGTCGAGTGAGGATCTTGCAAACCGCATTGTAAATTCACTCTCCGAGTTTAAGAACGCGACCTCCTTTATTGAGCTTTTAAAGACAAAGAACCTGACTTACTCACGTGTTTCAAGAGCCCTGCTTCACATTCTTTTAAATATTCAGGGAAGCAATACCCGGTTCAAGGAGTCGGCAAATTACATCTCCCACTTAAAGGTTCTTGGATTCAGGGAAGAGTCATCGATTCTTTTCTCCCAAATTTCCGAAAGATCCGATATAAGCCTGCTTACAAGGATTCCTCCGGCTTACGAAACTCTCAACAGCATTACAAAGAAAATATTCGATTCCGAACTTTTTGCCTCAACTCTTTACAATCAAAAGGCAAAAATCAGGATTCACGAATACCAAAAACAAATAATTGTCATATAACAACATTGACTTGCAAATATTCTTCTGATAATCTTTCAATCGGACGCAACGTGGGAAACAGGTGAAACTCCTGTACTGGCCCGCAGCCGTGATGTGCAAGCGCAAGCAATTTTCTTCTTACTAAAGCCGCATTTAGGAAACGTCATTGAAGCGAAAGCTTTGAGAAGGCGAAGAAAATGCACAGAGTCGAAATACCAATGCGTCATATCTGCTTTCATAAACCCCTGCGAGCACCGGGGAGAAAGAAAAACAC